>DUHF01000071.1:5002-5539 GCA_013331015.1 Methanoregula sp. | reverse complement strand
ATCCTCAACTACCACCACCTCTTCAACCGCGACATCCGCGAGCAGCTCTATGCCAACCTCGGCGTGGAACCGCAGGACGTCCTCCTCCTCATCGACGAGGCACACAACTGCGGGGACGTCATCACCGGCATCGAGAGCGTGAGCCTTGAGGAACGCGATCTTGAACAGGCATCCCGCGAACTGGCCGGCATGGCGCGGCGCCACAAGGGGGCAGAGGCCGTCCGGCACGTGCTCCCCCGGCTCACCGAGTTCATCCACGGGCTTGCAAATTCCCAGGAGGCCGAGGACTGGTTCGATCCTGCCATCTTCGGGCGGATGATCCTGCGCGAGTCGCTCTACAAGGAGATGGACGAGATTGTCGATGACCTCATGGGGCTTGCCGAGACCATGCGGGAGAAGAACATCAAGAGCGGGGACTTCCGCGAGACCGCGATTGAGCGGCTCACCACGTTCATGGTCCGGCTCTCCCACTCCGCAACCGACCCGGCGTTCCTCACGGTCTACCACCGGGACGAGAGCGGGACGGCGCTTGAGGTC
>DUHF01000071.1:0-4982 GCA_013331015.1 Methanoregula sp. | reverse complement strand
ATCCTCATCTCCGGCACCCTCTCGCCCGTGGAGAGTTTCAGGAAATTCTATTTCGGCAAGGCTGCCGTGACCACGCTCGTCCTCCCAAACGCCTTCCCAAAGGAGAACCGGATCGTTGCCTGCGCAAACGACATCACCACCGCGTTCTCCATGCGGCAGAACAGGGACAACACCGGCCGGATCGTGGAATACATCCGGGCATTTGCGGGACTCAAAGGCAACCGGGCCATCTACTTCCCGAGTTACCAAATCCTCGAGACGTATGCCGAACATGCCAAACCTCATATCCGCAACCGGAAGCTCTTCATCGAGCCCCGGGACGCTGCCGATGCCAGCGCAGCCCTCACCCACTTCCTCTCGCTGCCGTCCCGCGGCGAGTCTGGGGTCATGTTCGCCGTCTGCGGCGGGAAATGGAGCGAGGGGCTCGATTACCGGGGCGAGATGCTGAACGGGGCAATGGTCGTGGGGCTCCCGCTCGCCCCGTTCAACCGGGTCCGGAAGATGATGATCGAGTACTTCCGGATGAAGTTCGGGGCGGAGGGGGAGTTCCTCTGCTATACGCTGCCGGCCATCAACAAGTCCTTGCAGGCGCTCGGCCGGGTCCTGCGGACTCCCGAAGACCGGGGCGTACTCGTCCTTGCCGAGAAACGGTTCCTGGAACAACGCGTCCGCGAGGGTCTCCCGCCCTGGATCCAGCAGGAGATGATCGCGTGCGATGCGGAAAAGTTCCGCGAGGTGATTGCAGGATGGAAGTGACGGGGGGCTCCTGCCGGCTCGGGCTCTGGTTTGTGCAGGTCTGGCACGACGGGAATACCATCCACCGCGTCCGGTTTGCAAAGACCGGCATTGACGGGGATGTCCCGGAGCAGATACAAAAGTACTGTGCCGGCCGGTTGGTTGACCTGACCGCCCTGCCAACCATTGCGATTCATGATGACACCGTATACAGCCGGATCTACCGGGCCGTGCAGGCCATACCATACGGCAGCACGGCAACCTATGGGGAGATCGCTGCCAGTGTCGGCACATCCCCCCGTGCGGTCGGGCAGGCGATGGCCCGGAACCCCACACCGCTCGTCATCCCCTGCCACCGCGTTGTCGCCGCGGACGGGATCGGCGGGTTCTCCCCTGACGTTGAGATCAAGGAACTGCTGCTCAAAATGGAGAAGAAGACGTTTCAAAAACTACATGTGGCAAAAAAACCACGTAACAACCAGCAACAGGATTTTTTTTAAAGGGAGGTGAGCACGGAGATGGTAAATCGGTCGGCAGTGATCCTTGTCGGGGGAGAGGCAAAGCGGGCCAACGGGCAGGAGAAGTACTTCTTCGTGTACGAGGGAAAGACGTTCATCGAGCGGCTCATCGACACGCTCCAGCAGGTCGTCGACGAGATCATCCTTGTGGCAAAAGATCCCGAGCAGTGCAAACGCTTCCGCCACCTTAAGGGAGTCCGGTGCATCACCGACATCCGCCCGGGCATCGGCCCGATCGGCGGCCTCCATGCCGGTGCCCTTGCAGCGCGTGGCGACACGCTCTTTGTCTCTGCGTGCGACATGCCCTGCATCGAGAGCGGGGTGGTGCGGTACCTCTTCGAGGCTATTGGTGACGGCGACGCCGCCATCCCGAGCTGGAACTACGACATGATCGAGCCGCTCCACGCGGTGTACCGCAGGTCGGTCCTCCTTTCCTATCTTGAAGACCACGAGTCCTACTCCCTGCGCCCGATGATCCGGAGTATCAATACCCGTTACGTACCGGTCGAGGACCTGCGGAAGTTCGACCCGTTGCTCAAGACCTTCACCAACATCAACAAGATCGAGGACCTCGTGCGGATCAACGGGGAGATCCCGGCAGGGAAAAAACCTCAATAACCCACCGTTTTTCCCCGATCCTGCCAATTTCAACCTGCAATGATTATAAGGGATGAGATCATCGACTATACTGGAGCAATGCATATGGCGTTTTGTGCCGGCCGGCACAGAACCTCTACGTGCAGGAGATCATATCGATAATGCAGCGGTTGTCTGGTGAGAACGAGGAGATCCTGCAGTTGTTCATCCTCGCCGCAGCATGTATCGGGGCAATCCTCACCACCATATTTTCCCTCACCCACGGGATCTTCGAGGTCTTCTCCTTCCTCTATATCCTGCCCATCATCCTCTGCGTCTATTTTTACCCCAAACGGGCGGTGTTCTTCACTCTCGCCATCAGCCTCACGTACATCGGCCAGATCTACCTCCTCGGATCCGCAAACACCTCCATGATCGCGGCAGCGACGGCATGGTTTGCCATCTTCATGATCATCGGCGTAGTTGCGTCCTCGTATGCCAACCGGATGCACGATGAGCGGATCCGGGTCCGCAACATTTTGGAGAACTCGCAGGACGGGATCCTCTGCTTTGACCGTGAATCCTTAACCATCCTTGAGCTCAATGGAAAGTTTTCCCGGTGGCTCCGGTACGATACCGAAGAACTCATCGGCTCAGAACTTTCGCAGATCTGGTGTGATTCTGCGGAGCGGGAACGGTTCGTTGCCGGGATCCGGAAGAACGGGAAGGACACCTCCGAGACGGAAGGGTTGTTCCGGGCAAAGGACGGAACAATCCTCCGTTTCGTCCTGTCCGTGATCCTGGTTTCAAAAAACCGCGTCTTCTGCTCGATCGTTGACATCACGGGAAGCAAGATCGTTGACGAGGAGATCCGGCGCACCCTTGAGGATCTTGAAGCACAGGTCAAAGCCAGAACGGCACATCTCGAACGGATCAATGAAGATCTCCGCAGGGAGATTTTAGAGCAGCGGCAGTACGAGCAGACCCTCCTGCCAGCACAGGCAGATGAGAACCGGGCCCGTGGGGGTGAGGAGAAGTGACCGTGCCGGAGTCCTTCCAGATCCGGGTCTTCTGGGGGGTTGCTATCGGGATAAGCATCCTCATCGCTCTCGTCTCCACGGTCTTCTCCTTAACCCACGGTATTTACGAGGTATTCCCGTTCCTCTACTTCCTGCCCATCATCCTCTTTGTGTACCGCTATCCCCGGCACGGCGTGGTATTCTCGCTCCTCATCAGCACCGCATACCTCATCCTCATCTACCTGCTCAGCCACGCAAACCCGATGCTTGTCGCCGTCTCCACGGCATGGTTTGTCATCTTTGTCACCATCGGGGTTGTCACGTCATCGTTTGCAGAAGGGATGCGGGCGGAGGAGCGGAAATACCAGGGGATCTTCGAGAATTCGCAGGCAGGCATCATCACCTTCGATCTCAGCACAAAGAAGATTCTGGACCTGAACGGGAAATGTGCCCGTATGCTCAAGTACGAACCGAAGGATCTCGTCGGCAGGGACCTGTCCCGGGTCCTGCCGGCCTCAGGAGATCGCGATCGGATCTTCCAGGAGATCGAGACCTGCATCCATACCGGTGACCACGAGCTCCGGTTAGTCAGGAGCGATGAATCGGTACGGGAGTACCTGGTCTCTGCATCCCTGTCCCCTGATGATATCGTCATCTGTTCGCTCATCGACATCACCGAGCGCAAGCTGGCCGAGAAGGTGATCCGGAAAGCAAAAGATGAACTGGAAGACCGGGTAAGGGAGAGGACGGACGAGCTCCTGCGGGCAAACGGGATCCTCAAGGCGGAGATCCAGGAGCGCAAGCGGTTCGAGACCGCAATCCAGCTTGCCAACCGGAAACTCAACACCCTCTCGTCCATCACCCGCCACGATATTCTCAACCAGGTAACGGCAATCGTGATGTATCTCTCCCTTGCCGAGGAGATCAACAAGGATCCGCAGGTCAAAGAACACTTAACAAAGATCGAGGAGATCACCTTCCTGATCCAGCGGCAGATCCGGTTCACCCGCGATTACCAGAACATCGGGGCTACGGCTCCTTCGTGGCAGGAGATCTCTTCAGTTGTTGGCGAGTCACAAAAAGATCTCAGTTCCTCTCAAATCCGGATTGAGACGGATCTTGACGATCTCGAGATTTACGCGGATCTCCTGCTCGGGAAGGTCTTTTCAAACCTGATCGACAACACGATCCGTCACGGGGGCCATGCCACGCTCATAAGGATCTCGTTCCGGCAGGAGGACGAGGTACTGGTGATCGTGTACGAGGATAACGGAATTGGGATTCCCGATGCGGTCAAGGAGAAGATCTTCAGGCGCGAGTTTTACCGCAACACGGGATATGGCCTCTTTTTGTCCCAGGAGATCCTCGGTATCACGGGCGCCACGATGAAGGAGACCGGGACGCCCGGCATGGGTGCCCGGTTCGAGATCCGGATCCCGAAGGGGATGTTCCGGTTCCCGGACGGGGAGTGAGGCAACAGAAAAAAATTCTTTTGGGGATTTGTTAGTGCGTGCGGTTTTTTTAATTCTGCTCTGTTGAAACGGGCATGAACGGGAGTTCCCACCCGAAGCATGAAAAATCCCTGATAAAAAAATAACGTCCTCGCCCGCATCCTTGCGCTCCTTATGGGGGCGGCAAGGCCCCCAATGTCGCGCAATGGTCGGGCTGCGGATGCGATTGTGCCCCATATGGCGTGCATGCGGGGCCCTCAAACAGATGATTTCGCGCGAAATTTTCATGAAAAACCGAATTGAGGCCGCCAGAGGGAGCGCCCCCGCGGGGGCGGCGGCAGTTATCCCCAAGGGGGTATGGGGGTCTCAACCCCCATGATCTATTTTTCCGGGAATCCGTTTTTCATTGAGAAAACCTGCGATGGATTCTATTGGGTTGCGACGGAGCCACGGGCGGTCGGGGTCTCATCGACCCTCGCCTTTGTGGAGCAGGCCGTTAATGGGCACCTGAAAATGGATGATTGAACCCAAGGGTCAAGGGGGCTTGCCCCGCAGACTGCCTCCCCCTCCGGGAGAGAGTGGGGGTCACCATCGTAATTTTTACTAAAGGAGACTGTGGGAATGATTTCTCCAGAGAAAAAAGTTCCAGACAAAAAGAAGATACGGTTCGTTATTATTTCACA
>DUHF01000318.1 GCA_013331015.1 Methanoregula sp. | reverse complement strand
ACGGGTCTCCGGCTATTGCAACAACGGTTGCGGCGCTTGTTATCGTGACTTCCATCTTTGGTTCATTTACCGCAAAATACAGTACCTGGATGCGGCGGGGGATCGTCAGCCACCGGAGGAGAAAAGCACTCATGCACCGGCCCCACCCAGGCAGGTAGCGGTCACTCTGCCAGAACAAGGCCGATCGAATGAACAGGGGCGTTTGACGATCTTATGGCTCTTCAGGAACCCTGTTCGGCTTCTGACTGGTGGTGGTGATCGTGTCCCCGTTTTGTGATGATTCTCTGGACGATGAGCCGTGAACTGGAAAGTTCCCCGTCAGGGAATCGTCCGATCCGCACAATCTTTGCCATAAGGTTCCGATCGGCAAGCTGGGCCCCGAGTTTTTCCTCATTGAACATCTGGTTGAAGCCGATCGTTATGACATCGGGCTGGATCTTCACTATCGGGAGGAACATATCCTTCTCGTCCCCGAGCATGGCATGGTCGACGGGTTTTAAGGCAGCAACCATCTGGAGACGCTGGTCCTCGGGCACGATCGGGTGGGGCTTGTGTTTCACGTTGACATCACGGGCAACGATGACGAAGAGCTCATCGCCGAGTTTTCCGGACTCCTCCAGGTAGAACAGGTGACCCGGGTGGAGGATATCGAAGGTCCCGGTGGCAACCACCCGGCGCCCGCTCATGCGATCACCTCGAGTTCGCATGGCTCCCCGTCCGCCGTGAAACACTGCCAGTCGCGTTTTCCGTACGGGTACCCGATGATCAGGTGGAACCTGCCGGTCCTCGGAAAGAAGTTGATATCTGCATTGGATGGCCGGAGCACGCCGTTTGGGTGGCTGTGGGCGCTGCCGGCAACATGGGTATCAAGCGGCATCATGTCGTAGAAGAGCGAGGCCGAGTCTTCTCCCGCAATGGTACCGGGGAGCAGGTTCACCTCTTCCATAATCCCATCCCGTTCCCGGATCAGGGCGACGAACTCGTTTGGGTGGTTCTCGCGCCCCATCTCAATGAGGAGGGTGAGGAGATCCTGTCTGATGCCACGAATGTTCAAAGAAATACTCCGGAATTTCAGTACTGATCTTGGTTGTTCCCGCGCAAAAAACCTTGTACGGGATAAAATGGTTATTTTTCAACCCGTGAAAGCTCTTCGCGTAAATCCCCGGAAAGGTCAATACCGGTAAAATCCCCGCTTGTCGGCAGGGTCATGGAGAAACCGGGTGTGATATCATAGAAAACGGCGGTTCCGGCCGGTACGGTAAAATCGAGGATGTGGCCCCCAATCTCGTGATC
The DNA here is from genome assembly GCA_013331015.1 of Methanoregula sp. GTDB lineage: Archaea > Halobacteriota > Methanomicrobia > Methanomicrobiales > Methanospirillaceae > Methanoregula > Methanoregula sp11803u. Next base: position 2,378 of record DUHF01000318.1, on the reverse strand, counting down.
ATCGCTCAGATAATGGAGGTGATACCCGGGCACATTGACCCCCGAAAAGAAGACCGGGGTATAGAACCCGACAATGGTGCCGGTCGTGTCCGAATACGAATATACCGACTGGTTCAGTACCGCAACCGAAAGCGGGGGATAGGGCCGCACCTGGGCAGGAACCGACCTGACTTTCATGAACGGGAACGTCCCGTGAATTTTTACCGCGTAGATCATGTTCCCGGTCGGGAGTTGCTCCTCCATCGTGGACGTGAACGAGGAGATGTTCATCGGGGTTGTCGTCACAACCGTATGATCCCTCTCAAAATGGGTGACCGTGGCAAACGGCGTGGTTACGCTGTCGGTTACGGTTACGACCCTCCCGTCATCCTTCACCTGGTAGATCACGCCATCCAGCATGATCATCTCACCATCAAGCCCGTCGAAGGTACCGATACCGAAATTACCGTACTGTTTCAGCTCGCCGACCGGCCTGACGCCATCATAGACCCCAAGCATCAGCGCGTCGATGGTCGAGACCTGGTAAAGCATATCATGGTCTTGCGGATCGGAGGCGTTTTTCTGGAGATTGAGGTATACGGATGATGCGGCAAATACAATCACTATGGCAAGTCCGATACCCAGGAAAAATTTTTGATCCATATCGCACAACAGGAATCCGCGGGTTATTTCTTTCCGGTAACTTTGATGACGTGGAACCCGAACTGGGTCTTGATCGGCCCGACAACCTTGCCAACCTCTTCCTCAAAAGCCACCTTCTCGAACTCGGGGACCATCATACCCTTGCCGAACCAGCCGAGATCCCCGCCCTGCTTTCCTGAAGGGCAGCCGGAGAACCTCCGGGCAACTTTGTCAAATTCCTCTCCGTCTGCCAGGCGCTTCATGATCTGGGATGCCTGGTCTTCGGTTTTTACTAAGATATGGGATGCACGTGCCTGTGTAACCATACTGTACAGGTGCCCTTTTTTCAAGATAAAAGGTTGGATCAGGGATTCAGAACTCCCCGTCCTGCTCGAAGCTCCGCCCGTACCGGATCGCAAGCTCTGCTTTGTAGAGTTCCCGGCCAAGGTAGCCGGCATGATCGAGCAGGGAGACATTGCCGGGCGTCAGGATCGTGTGGAGCATGTCCTGCCAGCGATGCCCCCGTATAGCCCGGCCATGAATCACCGCAACGATGGTATCGCCTTCGATCCCGATCCGGAAATTTCCTTTCGGGTCGTATTCGATCTCCGAAGGCATCTCCTTTGCGGCAATGGTCGTATCAAAAGCGAGCGGGGGTTCGCGCCGGCGCCGCTTCTCCTTGAGGACAAGGAGGTCGATGCCGAGATCCTTGGGATAGGGTCGGTCTCTGGCAAGGGCCATCATCTCCGTTGCCCGCCGCATCTCCCGCACCGACCCGCGGGTTTTATCGGAATGCTCGCTCGTGAAGATGACTGCTGCCCCCACCTCCATCGCCATTCCGGCAAGAAGCGCATTTACGCCAACCGAGTCCGCATCGATGAGTTCGGTCACATTCCCCGCCCCGAAGAAGAGCGGGTACTTAGACCGTTTGAAATTTTTCAGGGATGCAACCAGCCCCGAACCGGCCGGCTGGAGGAGCGGATCGGCGATGATGCAGCGGATGCCGGCAGCCTTTGCCATGGTGATGTTCTTAACAAGCGTTGCCGCTCCTGGTACAACTACTGCTGCTGCCCCGGCATCGGCTATATCAGCGCCAACCATGGGGATGTTCTCATCCTGCAGGCTGAGAATGATATCTGCCCGAAAAAGAGCCGCCCGTATGAGTTCCGGGTCCTGGGTATCGGCAGCGAGGGGCCGGTCGATCCCTTCGAGCGCCAAGAAGACCCGTTGCACATCTTCAGGTGTTGCATCGAACCCGAACCCGAAATCCACAATGTCAGCGCCACGGGCGAAGGAGTGCTCCACCATCTCCCGGATATTTTCCTGCCGGTGGGCATCCATGATCTCGGCAAGGACCTTCATCCGCGATCCGCCACCGACCTTCACTCCCCTGATGATGAAATCCGCACCGGCATCCCGTTCGAGATCCGCAACCCGCTGTATCGCTTCGTTTGCCTTTCCTGCAGCAAGAAACTCATCGGCCGGGACCGTCCGTGAGAGGCTGATGGATGGAAGGGCAGGGAGGATCAATGCGAGATCGGCAGCATGTTTTGGCCCGCGATACACGGGAATGCCGGTCTCCTGTTCCACTCCCGCAAACGATGCGGTGCACATACCGGAGACAATGACAAGATCGTATTTTTTCCGGCCAATAAGTTGTCGGAGACGATGCGGCGTAAGGAACGAAGCAATCTCCCCGGTCACTACCACATCGGCGTTGAATCCTGCGGCGGCATTCCTGACCATCTCTTCGGTGG
>DUHF01000032.1 GCA_013331015.1 Methanoregula sp. | reverse complement strand
TCTCGATCTCGCGGTCGAACCGGCCGCCGCGCCGGAGCGCGGGATCGATTGCATCCGGCAGGTTGGTTGCGGCAATCACGATGACCTGCCCCCGTCCTTTCAGGCCGTCCATGAGGGAGAGGAGCTGGGCTACGATACGCCGCTCGACCTCGCCCTTGGTCTCCTCGCGCTTGGGGGCGATGGAGTCGATCTCGTCAATGAAGATGATAGCCGGGGCGTTCTGTTCGGCTTCCTCGAACTTCTCCCGCAGGCCCTTCTCGCTCTCGCCGTAATACTTGCTCATGATCTCGGGGCCCGAGAGCGTGATGAAATGCGCGTCCACTTCGTTGGCCACCGCTTTTGCAATCAGCGTCTTTCCCGTGCCCGGCGGGCCGTAGAGCAGCACGCCTTTAGGGGGCTGGATCCCGAGCCGCTCGAAGATCTCCGGGTGCCGGAGCGGGAGCTCGATCATCTCGCGGACGAGCTGGAGCTCGCGTCCCAGACCTCCGATGTCTTCATAGTGGATGTCCGAGACTTCCTGCTTACCCTCTTCGGGTTTGTAGGGTTCCTCTTTTAGTTCGATCTCGGTATCGTCAGTGACGATGACCATACCTTTGGGGGCCACCTTGCTGATAACCAGCGTTATCGAATTCCCGATCACATCTACGCGGACGGTCTGCCCCTCAATCACCGGCCGGCCGCGAAGGACGCGGGATAAGTATTGTTCGCCCCCGACAAGGCGGATTGGCTGGGTGGGCTGGACAACGATCTTTTTGGCATATTCTGCTTCGGACTTGCAGATCTTCACCTTTTCATCGATACCCGTCCCGGCATTGCCCCGGACATTTCCGTCAATACGGAGGATGCCGTAACCGGTATCCTGCGCAAAACCCGGCCAGACAATAGCAGCTGCTTTGCGCTTGGCCTGGATCTCGATTACATCACCGGAGACCAGCCCCATCTTCTTCATGACCTCGATACTGAGGCGGGCAATGCCGCGACCGGCATCGTCATGCGCTGCCTCTTTCACCGTTACTTCATAATAGTCATTTTGTGTCATCGTAAAACACCCCGTAACTGATCTGGGTTTACCATAAGTTAGTGTGTCAAACTATATAAATATAACACACAACCGGCAAAGGATTTTTTGGGATTTATCAGGGGGATTCCCGCAGTATTTTTAAAAACCGGGCCCCGGGGCAATAAAACAAAAAATTATGTCTTATTCCAAATCAACTTTACTTGTTTACAGAACAAGCCAGATTTCGTTTAGATTTGGAAAAACGAGCCTTTATCTGGTCTTTCAGGCAACGGATATGGTATGAGTATTGTCGCAGATGCCAAGCGTGGCATCGTTACTGAAGAGATGAAGATCGTTGCAGCCCAGGAAGGAGTAACCGAAGATTTCGTCCGCCGCGGGGTTGCCGGCGGGCATATTGTCATCCCGACATCGCCCTACCGCAAGGTCAGGATCTGCGGTATTGGCGAGGGTTTGCGGACAAAGGTGAACGCATCCATCGGGACTTCAACAGATATTGTCAATATTCCTGAAGAGATCGAGAAGGCCAAACAGGCAGAACGTGCCGGTGCCGACACGCTGATGGAGCTCTCGACAGGGGGAGATTTTGTTGAGATCCGCAAACAGGTCATCGCCAATACGAGCCTTTCCTGCGGCTGTGTACCGCTGTACCAGGCCTTCATTGAAGCGGCAAGGAAAGACGGCGCTGTCGTCAACATGAAGGAGGACGACCTGTTCCGTATCACGGCAGAGCAGGCAAAACTCGGCACCAACTTCATGGCAATCCACACCGGCATCAACTTTGAGACCGTCAAGCGTCTCAAAAACCAGGGCCGGCACGGGGGTCTTGTCTCGCGCGGTGGTGCATTCATGACCGCATGGATGCTCCACAACGAGAAGGAGAACCCGCTCTACAGCGAATTCGACTACCTCCTCGAGATCATGAAGGAGCACGAGGTTACCCTCTCGATGGGTAACGGCATGCGTGCCGGAGCTGTCCACGATGCCACGGACCGGGCACAGATCCAGGAACTGATCATCAATGCCGAACTCGCGGACAAGGCACACAACGAGAATGTCCCGGTCATTGTCGAAGGGCCCGGCCATGTCCCGATGGATGAGATCGCCGCCAACGTCACGTTAATGAAGCGGGTCACCAACAACAAACCGTTCTACATGCTTGGCCCGCTTGTCACTGACATTGCTCCCGGATACGATGACCGGGTTGCTGCCATCGGTGCTGCGATCTCTTCATCGCTCGGCGCAGACTTCATCTGCTACGTCACTCCGGCGGAGCACCTTGCCCTCCCGACACCCGAAGAGGTGTACGAAGGCGTCATGAGTTCCCGCATTGCCGCACATGTCGGCGATATGATCAAGCTCAAGAAGACCCGGGACCTCGACCTTGAGATGGGGCATGCCCGCCGCGAACTTGACTGGTCACGCCAGTTTGCGGTTGCCATGAACCCTGCCCGGGCCAAGGCCATCCGCGACGAGCGCATGCCCGCTGATACCGATGCCTGCACCATGTGCGGGGATTATTGCGCGTTGAAGATCGTCAACCGCCACTTCAAATTCTAATTTTTTTCACCCATTCCCCGATTTTTCTCAGTAGCCCCGAACAGGGTAGAAGTGTCTCCTGTGGATTCAATCAAAGGACACCGGTTCTACCGCAAACGGCAGTGTCCAATCCATTGATTACCCCACACCCATAAATGAAAAAAACATCATGAGGCGCAGGATAAAAAAAACTACTCGGCAGAAACACGCATGAACATACATTCACTTGCGAAGCAAAAACAAGAAAATCCTGAATTACGGGTACGTAATCGCTGGTAACAACGAATAATCACTGGCAGGGTAACTCAAATACACTCATATAATCTCCGGACAAAAAAATAACCGGAACGGTGATAGACCATACAACTGAACTTCGGGGGATTTGTTCCTCTTTCAACCGTAGACTGGAGGGGCAAATCGGTCTGCACGATCTTTTTCAGGGGCTGTCCGGTCCGGTGTGCCTACTGCCAGAACTCCGCGATCCTCACGGGAAAAGACCTGCGGGATCTGGATGAAATAGCCGGGATGATCAAGGGGTCGGTCCTCGCAATAAGCGGCGTTGTCTTTTCCGGAGGAGAGCCCACCCTGCAGAAGGATGCTCTGCTTGCACTGGCAAAAACGGCAAAATCACTTGGACTTGCCGTAGGGATCCATACAAACGGAGTATATCCGGATACCCTGAGCGCACTTATTGAGAACCGGCTCGTGGATCATGTTGCACTCGATATAAAAGCCCGCTGGGCACGATATAATAACCTCTTCCGGGTAAATTGTGTTGAGAGTGTGCAGAAGTCCCTTGCATTATGCCGGACCGCACAGAAGAATGGAACCTTACCGGAATTCGAGGTGGTCATCACCCTCTTCCGGGGATATGAAGACGAGGTTCCCCTCATCGCCCAGGAGGCAGGCGATGTCGATATTGTGCTCCAGCAGGGCGTGACCGAGAGTGTCCGGCCGCTCTCGGAGGCAGAGATGAAGAAGATTGCTGACACCCTTGCAAGGGCAGTCAGGATCCGTACGCGTGAAGGAGGTGAAATTGTCTATGAAGGTGATAGGAGTCGTCGGGCTTCCCGCAAGCGGCAAGGGTGAGTTCTCGAATATTGCTGCCGGCATGGGAATTCCGGTCATCGTCATGGGAGATATGATCCGCCAAGCGGTCCGTGAGGCGGGTCTTGAGCCCAGCGACACCAACTTTGGCATAACGGCAAACCGGCTCCGGGCTGAAGGCGGCATGGACGCCATCGCACGGCTCTGCGTACCCGTCATCAAAAAACAGGATGCACCACTCGTTCTTGTTGACGGGATACGCGGGGACACCGAAGTTACCCTGTTCCGGAAAAATTTTTTGACATTTACCCTCATCAGCATTGATTCCTCGTTTGAAAACCGTCTTGCCCGGATAGCCGCCCGGGCCCGGTCCGATGATTTCACAACGGCAGATGCACTCCATAACCGGGACGAGCGGGAGCTCGGCTGGGGTCTTGGGAACGCATTGAAAGTGGCAGATATCCATATTAAAAACGAGGGAACGCTCACTGAATTTTCTGATGAAGTGCGCACGCTCCTTGCACGACTGGGGAAGAGTCCATGAGCATTGTTCCCTATTTCTCATCATCTGCCAAAGTCTGGGACGACATTACATGGGTAATGGCTATTGAAGACGCGGGTTATTCTGGCTGGGAGATTGTCAGCGACGGCAATTACCGGCTCGATAATCCGTCATGCCGGGCACGGATCGAGGAGACTCTTGCCAGTACGAACCTGAAGGTGACCGTTCACGCCCCGTATGGCGACCTGAACCTGGCAACCCTCAACG
>DUHF01000173.1 GCA_013331015.1 Methanoregula sp. | reverse complement strand
TGAGCCCGTGGAACTTCTCGGGAAGGGAGCAGACTGCCTTCGTCAGGAGGACAAAAGAGTCCACCCAGATGGTGATCTCGCCCAGCTTAGTGCGGAAGACATGGCCCGTAACCCCGATGATGTCTCCCCGCTCGATATACTGGTTGAAGAGATCGAACTGCTCGTCCCCGAGATCGTTCTTGCGGATGTAGAGCTGGACCTTGCCGCTCTCATCCCCGAGATCGGCAAAGATGGTCTTGCCGTGCTTCCGGACAATGTAGATCCTGCCGGCAACCGTGACACTCTCTTCACTCTTGTCGTGGGTGATCTCCGCGTACTTTGTCTTGATCTCGAAGATCGTGTCCTTGCGATCGAAGGTGGGGGGGAACAGGGAGAGCCCTCTCTCGCGGAGGGCCGCTATCTTGTCGATTCGGGTCTGGTCGAAGAGGGTGTTTTGGGTGGGATCAGTCATTGTTGTATGCACCACGGGGGACGGTTTCGTATCGTAATTATGGGTTGTCCGGCGTAATAATACCATCAGCACGGGTGCTGTTCAGGATACGCGGACCTGAAATCTTTCTGTATCATTGGCCGCGCCGCTTCAGGACTTCAGACGCGTACTTTGCCACCCCGTACACCCCGTCGGTTGACGGGTGGACCTCGATGAAGTCCGCAAAGTCATGGACCGAGAAGTGGCGCCGCATCAGGAGGGCCAGGTACCCCGCAATAAGCCCCCCGCCGGGCGAGGCGGAGCACATGCCGCTGATGGATCCGTCGGGGGCGACCATCAGCTTGGCAAGGCCGGTGTTGGACGACGGCACGCCCCAGAAGGTATCCGGCCCGGCCGGGCCCGGAATGACGAGCGGTTTTGCCGCCGGGTTGCCGTCCGAGCAGAACGCGAGTTCGTCCCCGAGCGAGAGGGACTGGGGGATGCAGGAATAGTCCATCTTCCGGTGCATACCGAGGATATTGTCGGCCGCTACGATCCCCTGCTGCCTTGCAACGGGAGTCAGGAAGGGCGGGCCGACAAGGTCTCCCGCAGCATAAACACACGGGATGCTCGTGCGCATGTACTCGTCCACGATGACCTCTCCATTCGGGCGCTTTGCGACACCCTGAATGTTCTCGGAGTTCGGGACAAGGCCCGCGGCGATCAGGACTGCATCGCAGTCGAGCATATCGGAAGCCTTTGCGGTCTTCAGGCTGAGCCGGATGCTGCCAATCCCCCCTTCTACCGAAAGGACACGGGTACCCTGCCGGATATCAGTGCCGGCCAGTTCCCGCATCGCCCGGTTCCGGAGGTGCTCGTCAAGGTTCTTTAAAAACCCGCTCCGTGACAAAACCGTGACCCGGCTGCCGAACCGGGAGAAGATGTAGGCAAACTCTGCTGCCATGATTCCCCCGCCGATGATGACCAGGTGCTCCGGGAGGCGCGCCATTATTTTCAGGGTGTGGGGAGTGTAGATTCCCGGTATCACGATCCCCTGGATGTCCGGGATATTGGGCCGGGATCCGGTGGAGAGGATGACTGCATCCGCATTCAGGGGCTCGTTGTCGTACACGACCTTCTCCCCGTTGAACTCCCCTTCTTTCCCATAGAGGATCTCAACACCGGCGTTACGGGTTTCTTTGTCGAGGATGGTGGCGATGGTGGCCTGGATCTTCTGCATCTCGAAGAGGAGTTGCAGAAAATCCACGTTCGGAACGGTGTCCAGGATCCCAAGATTTCGGAAGGTCCCGATCTTCTCAACAACCCGGGCCACCTCGTTGAGGGCACAGACCGGCATGCAGCCGTAATGGAGGCACTGCCCCCCAATCCCTCCCTTCTCGATGAGAGTCACCTCTTTTCCGGCATCTGCCAGCCGTATCGATGCGAGCCGCCCGGCCGGTCCTCCGCCAAGGATGACGATCATGCAGACCCCTGAAAATGGAGATCCGGTTGCCGGGCTGCTCCTCTCTCAATTCCTGTCAGCCTGAAAAAAAAAGAGAGCAGGGTCCGTTCTCTCCTGCCCCACCGTTGCTTCTGAACAATCATCGGGACTTAGAATACTTCCACGCCTTCATCCATCGGCTCCGAGAGCAGTTCACCGGTGAATGCGTTCACTTCCACGATCTTCCTGCCCCGGATCTGCCAGACCGGAATGTAGACCTGCTTGGTGTCAACCGCGATGTTCTTCCGGTCAGGTTTTAAGACCTTCTCCTCGTAGAAGATGGCATCGCCCTTCTCCTGCTTGATCCGGACTTTCTGGGTGAGCCGGTCGATCAGTTCACTGGTGATCCGCTCGGTGGCCTCGTCTTTCCTGATATGCGGGTCACATACTTCTGCGCCACCGGGGATCTCCGTGTCTTCCACCTCCTTCCCATCGAGTTCGATCCGGATGCCGTTGATGGCATTGATTGCTCCCCAGCCTTCGGCATCGAAGGGAATCCGGCGATCCTTGTACACCTGCTCACCGGAACTTGTATAGTGGAAGAGGAAATAGGGCATGAACCGGAGCCGGGCAGTCCCCTGTACTCCACCGGCCCGGATGGCCGCCTGCTCGGATATTTTTACCGGGAAGTGGGGGAGGGAGATGCCGGAGGGCTCCTCAGCCTTCTGCTCAGGAGCTGCAGTAACCGTTGGCTTCCTGCCCTTTGCCTGGTTGAGATCGAGGGCAAGCTCGCGACTGACGATGTCGGCAAGCACCGCCTCCCCGGTATACTGCACGAACTCATTGACACCCCACTGGATGCAGTTCTCGGTTGCAATGTCCTTATCGAGGGTAAATAAGAGTTTCTTGCAGTTCATTTCCTGGTCGTCGATCATGAGACTGTAGTTGGTCTTGTCGAACTGACCGATCAGGGCCCGGTCGTTTGAGCAGAGCACAAGTAGGCAAACGCCATCGCGTACTGCTGAGAGATCGAGAGGTTCGTCAACCTCTTCAACCTCAAAACGAGCCGCTTCAAGAATGAGTCTCATTGCATTCTTGGCTTTTTCCCGCATATCTTGTTCCATCATAAATACATTGCCTTGGTCTTATAGAACAATTTTTCTATTGCGCTGTCAGAGAATTAGCTATAATGGTGTTCCCGCTCACGTTCGTCAACCACATGATCGAGGATTATGCCATGCGGGTTAC
>DUHF01000270.1 GCA_013331015.1 Methanoregula sp. | reverse complement strand
GTCAAAGAAGATCTCCAGACCCTCTGCTTCACCGGGTCGCGGAAGATGGCCGAACTGGTCACGCTCTGGGCCCGGGAAGATGCCCGGCTCTCATCTGCCCTGCTTGCAGATTCGATCTCTGTTTACCGGGCAGGATTTTTGCCTGAGGAGCGCCGGGCTATCGAGCGGCAGCTCAAGGATGGATCAATGAAAGGGGTGGTCTCGACCAATGCTCTTGAACTCGGGATCGACATAGGGAGCCTTGATGCCGTTCTCATCTCCGGGTACCCGGGAACCATGATGTCAACCCGGCAGCAGGCCGGCCGGGCGGGACGAAAAGGAGGGGATGCGCTTGCTATCCTGGTTGCGCAGGGAAACCCCCTTGACCAGTACTTCATGCACCACCCGGGCCGGTTCTTCAGCAGATCGCATGAACATGCCATCATCGATCCGAAAAACCCGTATATTCTTTCCGGGCACCTCCTCTGCGCAGCTGCGGAGCTGCCGCTGAATGAAGAGACAGACCGGCAGTATTTCGGAAACCTGATAGAAGAGCACCTCCACGATCTCCAGTCCAATGATCTGCTAAGGAAAACCTCGCGCGGGTGGGTATATTCGGGACGGGGCCGGGCGGCTGAGGCAGTCAGTCTTGACGGGATGCCGGGAGAAGCGTTCCGGATCCTGTGCCACGGGAAGCTCCTGGAGACCATGGACCGGGGCCAGGTGTACCGGGAAGCCCACAAGGGTGCCATCATGCTCCACCAGGGGGAGACCTACGTGGTCAACGAGATGGACCTGGAAACCCACACCATCCGCGTCACCGAAACCAGCGTGGATTACTATACGCAGCCGTTAAAGGAAGTAGATCTGGCAATTCTAGAAACGCTTGAAACAAAAGAGTTCAATGGCATGAAATGTGCATTCGGGGATGTGGAGGTGACCGAACACTTCACGGGTTACAAGATCAAACGCAGGGACACAATAATCGGCATTGAACCCCTTTTGCTCCCTCCTCTCACGTTCAGGACCCGGGCATTCTGGTTTGTTCCCCCCCCGCAGGTTGAACAAAGCGTGAACGCGGCTGATCACGATCTTGCCGGGGGTCTCCACGGTGCGGAACACGCGATCATCGCGCTTATGCCCCTTCATGTGATGTGCGATCGCTGGGATGTCGGCGGGTTGTCCTCCTCCTCTTTTGGCAATACCGGTGAACCGGTGATCTTCGTCTATGATGCATATGAAGGAGGGATTGGGCTTGCAGAGAAAGCGTATGAGATCCTGCCCAATCTTCTCACCAGCGCATATGAACTGGTCCGGGACTGCCCGTGCGAGGATGGCTGCCCCTCCTGCATCCACTCGCCCAAATGCGGGAATGACAACCAGCCGCTTGACAAGGAAGCGACCATCCACATCCTTAAAAAAATATGCTGTGAGACGAAAAAATCCGGGCCAGCATCGATCCATCCTGTATCTGAACCCGCATCATCGTGACCCGGGCAGGTCAATCCACCAGGATCTGATGGGGCTCTGGCGGATCATCCTCAAAGAGGAAGATGTCATCGATCTTTGCATTGAGCGTCCGTGCCACATCATGGGCGAGTTTTAACGAGGGATTGTACTTCCCCTGCTCCAGAAAGACGATGGTTTCCCGCCGGACCCCCACGGCTTTTGCGAGATCCTCCTGCGTCAGGGCAAGCCGGGCCCGGTATTCTTTTATCCGTGTCTGCATGGGTGCCCCGGATGGTGTATTCCTGTATCGGTTTTTTTCATGGTTTTTCTCTGCAAGGCAGGGACAAAACCCTGTCACTCTACATCTCCCTTACGAAAGAGATACGCTTGGAAGAGCGGCGCAGATAGCGCAAGAACGACAACGGAGATTGCGAGGGCGTTCTGGGTGTCAAGCCTGAGCCAGCCCGCATAATCGAGCCAGAAGAGCCCGGTCATGAAGAGAAGGCCGGTCAGCCATGCATAGGACAGGCCATACGCCCCGATCTTCTTTGACCTCTCATCAGATTCCGGGTCATCCCCATACTTACGGTGCCGGGAGATGCCGGTGATGAGGAATGCAAAGCCTGCTGCCAGCAGCATGGTTCCGATGATCGCCTCGCCCTCGGTCATGACGATGAAGATTATCCCGCTGATTAGCACCAGTCCCCCGATAATTATCCGGAAGAAGTTCCTTGGTTTCATAGATCTCACGCTTATATGTTATCTATTTCTAACCTTTTTCCGTATTAATGTTATCTATTTCTAACAAAATGGTATGGTAACGCAGAATTGGCACTTGATGAAAAAAGGTGTTTATTCCTTGATCGTTGACCGGACCGAGAGGAAGACCGGTCCCCGGACATCGACCTTCTTGTTGTTGTCTGTGATGAACCGCATCGCGAATTCATCGATCTTCAGGTTGATGTCGCTTGGGAGTTTTGCCATCTTGACCTGCACAGATGTTCCCTTCCCGCACCGGGCAGCCTCTTCTACACGGGCTGCTGCAAGGGATGAGACCGCCGAAAGATAGGAGATTCCGGTCGGGACACCGTCGGTGCGCACCTGCTTCCACTTCTCTGCATCTGGCACGCCAAGGATAGAACCTTCGTGGACAAAGATCTCGTTGGCACAGGCCGGCCCGCATAGTTTTGCATTCGATTCCGTCTCCTCGACAATAACCTTCACAACCGCCCCGCCAAGCGTTCCCTCCCATGCATCAAAAGCACACGGGCCCTGTGCGGCCCCGTTTGCTGCAGCAACCTTAAGAATTGCAGCTGCCAGGATTCTGCCCTCTGCAGAAGATGGTTCCTCACGCAGGTGAACCTCCCGGGCGATCTCCCGGTCGGCAAGGTGGCGGGGGAAGAACTGCGGGAAGCAGAGCTGCCGGACATCATTGGAATTGTAGGCGATCATCGCAAGCCGTTCAACACCAAGACCGAGGTTCATGACCGGAACCCCGATACCATATTCTGCCAGCGCAGACGGGGAGTACATCCCAAAGGTTGCCACCTCAACCCAGCCGTGGACCGGATGGCGGGCATAGAC
>DUHF01000087.1 GCA_013331015.1 Methanoregula sp. | reverse complement strand
TAAACAAATGTGTTCCACAATGTATATATTTGTACAAACCAAGTACTGTATATGAAGACCAAGATCCTCCTCGATGAGGAGCAGATGCCCAAAAAGTGGTACAATGTGCAGGCGGACATGCCCTCGCCGCTCGATCCGCCACTGCATCCTGTCACCCAGAAACCCGTTGGCCCCCAGGACCTTGCAGCCATCTTCCCGATGGAACTGATCCGGCAGGAAGTTACGACCGAACGGTATATCGATATCCCCGAAGAAGTCCAGGAAGTCCTGCACCTCTGGAGACCCTCGCCCCTGTACCGGGCACACCGGCTCGAAAAGTTCCTCAAAACCCCGGCAAAGATCTACTACAAGTGGGAGGGCGTCAGCCCGGCCGGGAGCCACAAGACCAACACCTCCATCCCGCAGGCCTATTATAACATGAAGGCAGGGATGGAGCGGATCGCTACCGAGACCGGCGCCGGACAGTGGGGATCTGCTCTTGCCTTCGCAACGATGCTCTATGATCTCGAATGCACGGTCTACATGGTAAGTTCGAGCTTCTACCAGAAGCCCTACCGGAAGTCCATGATGAACGTCTGGGGAGCGGAGTGTATCCCGAGCCCGAGCACCAGGACAAACTCCGGCCGGGCCGTCCTTGAGAAGGATCCGGACACCCCTGGCGCGCTGGGGATTGCCATCTCCGAGGCAGTCGAGGATGCGGCAACCCACGACAACACCAACTATGCGCTCGGCTCGGTGCTCAACCACGTCTGCCTCCACCAGACCATCATCGGGCAGGAGTGCCGGGAACAGCTCGCCATTGTCGACGACTACCCGGACGTTGTCATCGGGTGCGTTGGCGGCGGATCGAACTTTGCCGGGATCGCGTTCCCGTTTGCTGGCGACAAGCTGACCGGCAGGCACAAGGATATCGATATCATCGGTGTCGAACCCGCGTCCTGCCCGACGCTCACGAAGGGGGCGTTCATGTACGACTACGGGGATGTTGCCGGCCTAACTCCGCTCCTGATGATGTACACGCTCGGACACGACTTTGTTCCGCCATCCATCCATGCCGGGGGTCTCCGGTACCACGGCGACTCCCCCATCGTCTCGCGCCTGGTCCATGACGGGGTCATGCGGGCGGTTTCCCTCCACCAGAGCGAGGCGTTCGAGGCCGGCCAGACCTTTGCAAGGACCGAGGGGATCATCATCGCCCCGGAGACCTCGCATGCTGTGAGAGTTGCTATCGACGAGGCACTGAAGTGCAAAAAGACCGGCGAGGCAAAGACCATCCTCTTCAACTGTTCCGGTCACGGGAACTTCGATATGTCTGCCTATGATGCCTACTACAGCGGCAAACTGGTGGACTACGAGTATCCTGATGAACTGATCCGGGAAGCCATCGGCCGGATACCCAAGATACAATAATCTCTCCCATCCATCTTTTTTCATGAAACGTGTCGGGCTCATCATCAACCCGGTTGCCGGGATGGGCGGGTCGGTGGGTCTCAAGGGTACGGACGGGAACGTTGAGGAGGCACGGCGGCGGGGCGCAGTCCCCCGTGCACAGGATCGCGCCGGAATTACCCTCGGGCTGCTTGCAGATGATCCGGGTATCCACTGGATCACCTGTTCCGGCAGCATGGGGGAAGGTGTCCTGACTCGCGCCGGCATTGTGAATTTTGAGACCGTTTATACTCCGGACCCCGAGAGTACGAGCCGCGATACGATTGAGGCTGCACAGCGGGTTCTTGAAGCCGGTGCAGATCTCATCCTCTTCTGTGGCGGGGACGGGACGGCACGGGACATCTTCTCCGCGGTTGGCCGCACCATTCCGATCCTGGGGATCCCCGCGGGTGTGAAGATGTACTCTGCGGTCTTTGCCGTTGACCCGCAGGTGGCAGCAGAGCTGGTGCGGGAATTTGATCTGCACAAGCTCCGCGACTCAGAAGTGATGGATGTTGACGAGGAGGCGTACCGCAACAATGTCTTAAAGACCCGGCTGTTCGGGATTGCCCGGACACCCGCGTCACCCGGCAAAGTTCAGGCCTCAAAGCAGGTATATGAAGAAGCGGACGAGGAGCGGGCAAAGGCCGCGATTGCGCAATTCATCGACGAGATCCTCCTGCCGGGGACGCTCTACATCATCGGGGCCGGCACCACCACCGAAGCCCTGACACGGAGGCTGGGTATCAGAAAGACGCTCCTTGGCGTGGACGCGATCCGGGACCGGCGGCTTGTTGCTGCGGACTGTGATGAGAAGAAACTTCTCGCTCTTGCGGAAAAATACTCGGATACCCGGATCATCCTCAGCCCGATCGGTGCCCAGGGTTTCATCCTCGGCCGCGGGAACCAGCAGATCAGCGCTGAACTTGTGCAAAAGGTCGGGATTACAAAACTGATCGTGATCGCAACCCCGCACAAGCTGGCGGAGCTCCCGTACCTGTACGTTGATTCCGGTGATTTGGCCCTTGACGCTCTGTTCGGCGATACCATACAGGTGATCTCGGGATACCGGATTGCCCAGCGCAAGAAGATCCACCGGTGATTTTTTCACTCCTTTTTAAAAACGTTGATTACATTCAGACACTCTCGGGGGCTCCGCTATCGCTCTGCCCCCGCCGCTGATGCAGCCCCCGCCTTGTGATAACGACGTTTTACCTTAACAAAGCAAGCCAATAAGGAATGGTTTTAAAACGGCAATTGAGGCCGCCGCGGGGCGCCCTTCGGGGCGGCGGCAAGCATCGTAATGGGGGTATGGGGGCATCAGCCCCCATTTTTACGATTGAGAATTTTTTTTGGAAAAAAAAGGGATTATTCCGCCGACACTGCCTGCGGGGGTTTTAAGAGCGCCCATGCGATGACGAAGCCGATCACGGCAAGTGCCAGCACATACGGGAAGACGCCAAGGTAGGATCCCGTCGAAGTCTTGATGAACCCGGCCAGCTGTGGCCCGGCAATGGCACCCGCTCCGTAGGCGAGGAAGACCACGCCGTAGCATCGCGGGTAATCGGAGGTGCCGAAGTAGAATCCGGTGCTTGCCGGGGCGATGGCGAGCCATCCCCCAAGGCAGCCCCAGAGGATGACGAACGCGATGATATACATCAGTTCGCCCGGGAACTGCCAGAGGAGCAGGGAGGCTCCTGCTATCAGGATGAAGGAGAGCAGTGCTGCGTTCCTCGGGTTGAACCGGTCGGTTATCGCGCCAAAGACCGGCCGGCCAAACCCGTTGAAGATCGCAAAGACCCCGACGAGCATGACCGCAAGCCCCGCCTCGACCCCGATGTCGGTCCCGACCGGCTTTGCTATGGAGATGGCCATCAGGCCGGCAAGGCACCCGATGAAGTAGCAGAGCCAGAGGCCGATAAACGTGGGAGATCGGATCATCTGGTTCCGCCGGAACTCGCAGGTCACTGCCTGGCCGGCGACCGGTGCCGGGGCGGCCCAGCCCCGGGGTGTCCACCCGGCTGCCGGGAACTTCAGCGGCAGGGCCAGGACTATCGTTAAGATGACAAACGCGATGCCGAAGATCCGGAACGTGGTCATGACCCCGTATGCGCCGATAAGCCAGCCGGCGATGTTTGCCGTGAAGAAGGCCGAGAACCCGAAGCCAAGGACCGTGAGCCCGACGGCAAAACCCCGGCGGTCCGGGAACCACCGGGCAGCAACCGCGACCGGGACGCCGTACGCGATCCCGACCCCGATGCCCCCGATGATCCCGTACACCACGTACAGCATCGGGACCGAGGTGGCAAAGGAGGCAAGCAGCCAGCCAAGGCCGGTCAGGACCCCGCCGACAATCGTGATGTTCCGGGGCCCGTACTGCTCGATATATTTCCCGGTGAACGGCATGGCCACGGCAAAGAATGCCAGAAATACCGAGAACGGCAGCAGGATGTCGCCTGCGGTCACGGTCTGTCCCAGCTCATTAGTAAAGTAGGTGGTCAGGGGTGCGACAAAGACGCTCCAGGAGT
>DUHF01000250.1 GCA_013331015.1 Methanoregula sp. | reverse complement strand
ATCCACCTTTCCCAAACAATATTCCGGGGATCCGGTCCACGAGATCGGACGCCAGCATCCCCGCACCCCGCTCCGCTGCCACCTGCTGCCCGGCCTTCCCGTTCACGTATGCCGCAATACAGGCGGCTTCGAACGCGGGGAGATGACAGAGGAGTCCCCCGGCGATCCCTGCCAGCACGTCCCCGGTGCCCCCCACCGTCATGGCCGGATCACCCGTGCGGTTGAACCGCACCCGGTCCCCGTCGGTTATGACATCGGTCTTTCCTTTGAGAAGAACCGTCCCCCGGATACCAGCCCCCCGTGCTGCCCGTGCCCGGCCAGGAGTGTCCTCCGGCACCGAAACACCGGTTATCCGGGTAAACTCCCCGGCATGGGGCGTAAAGATCGACTCGTCCTGCGCTGATGGCAGGGGGAGCCGGAGGGAATCTGCATCAAAGACCGCCTTTTTGCAGTGCGGTGCAACAGCCCCAATGACTGCATGGCTCTCCGTGCCCAGCCCGTTCCCGCAGACCACGACATCGGCCGCCTCAGCAAGCGCAATGAGCCGTTCGGTGTGCTCCTCACAAATCCGCTCGCCTTTGAGCCGTTCGTAGATGAGATCGGGGATCGGCTCGAAAGCCGGGGATGCGATCCGGACAATATCCGCGCCAGCCCGGAGTGCGCCGAGCCCGGCAAGGTAGGGTGCGCCCTGGTACGGCCCGCCGCCGATG
Organism: Methanoregula sp.; assembly: GCA_013331015.1. Classification (GTDB taxonomy): domain Archaea; phylum Halobacteriota; class Methanomicrobia; order Methanomicrobiales; family Methanospirillaceae; genus Methanoregula; species Methanoregula sp11803u. The sequence continues at coordinate 1,840 of DUHF01000250.1, read as the reverse complement.
ACGAGCACCGAACCCCCCACACCCTTGTGCGCCTTCGGGTTCCGGGCAGGAAGAAGGGTAAGATCCCCCGGCCCGACACAGCATTCCGCTTCGGCCGGGATCCCGATATCGATGACGGTCGACCCTGCCATCTTGGCGCGATGGAATGCACAGATCCGGGCCGCCCGCATGCCCGGAGTCGGGACATCTGCGGCAATAATCTTTGCCGGAGATGCATTCGCCATTGCAACACAGGTGGCAAAGGGTTCGCGGATGCTGCCCGTGATGCCAATCCCAAGCAGGGCATCGATGATCACGTCCGCCTTTTCGAACAGGGGGGCGAGCAAAACCAGATCCTCGCGGCATGCGAACGGGTGGAGCCTGACCGCCGCGTGGCTCATGGCGGCGAGCTGGTGCTCGCAGGACCTGCTTCGCTTCCCGCTGTCAAGGTAGAGGACAGAAGTCTCCGTTTCTTGCTGGAGGTACCGGGCGGCAACCATGCCATCGCCCCCGTTGTTGCCCTTCCCGCAGAGGATGAGAACCCGGGCCGGGTTGAAGGTGAGGACATTATTTGCAAGAGCCCTGCCTGCGCTCTCCATCAGCTGGAGCCCGGTGACTCCCAGCGCGACTGCGTTGGCATCTACGGCGCGCATCCGGGCAGGAGTGATAAGCCCGGTCTCCACAAACTCCCGATAACATTCCGGCTGCATACTGAAGTACAATTCATGTGTAGGAACTCCCTAATAATATGCGATGGGTTTTTGTGATGATGTAAAAGCGGCTGCGGAGCAGATCGCGCAGGCTTCGGATATTACCATCATCTCCCACATCGACGCGGACGGGATTGCCTGCGAGGCTATCCTGTCCCAGGCCATCTCAAGGCAGGAGATCCGGGTCAAATCGGTTTTTGTCCGCCAGCTCGAACCACTCACCATGCCGCAGGTGCCAAACGATGATTCGTTCAAGATCTTCTCCGATCTTGGTGCAGGGCAGCAGAACCTGATGATGGAGCGGGGACTCAGCGAAAAGGAGGTCTTAATCGTCGACCACCACATCAGCCAGCCCTGCGAACGGGAGTACACGCAGGTCAACTGCCTCCCGTACGGGCACACCCGGATGAGTGCTGCCGGGGTTTCATACCTGATCGCAAAGCAGCTGGACAATTCAAATATCGATCTGGCCAAACTTGCGATTGTCGGTAATGTTGGGGACATGATGGCGCGGGAGAAGTGCGGGCTTGTTGGCCCGGCACGGGATATCATCGTTGAGGACGGGGTGCGGCACCAGTCGGTGGAGGTCCATAAAAAGGATCTCAACTGCTACGGGACGGCAACCCGCCCGATCCACCTCTCGCTTGCCTATAACGATGACCCGTTCGTGAAAGGGATCAGCAACAATCAGGAGGGCGCCCGGCAGTTCCTCAAAAAACTGGGAATCCGGGACAAGACTTCTGACGGGCGCTGGCGCGTCTGGGAAGAACTCGACAGGGAAGAGAAGCGGACGATCATCTCTGCCCTTGCCGAGCAGCTCATTGCTCACGGAGAGAAGGTGGACCGGCTCTTTGCAGAGACCTACGGGTTCCCGGACGAGCTCCCGCGTACCCCGATGCGGAATGCGCAGGAGTACGCCACCCTGCTCAATGCCTGCGGGCGGTGGGCAAAACCTGCCATTGGCGGGGCGATCCTCAGGGGCGATCGCGGGCAGGCGTACCGCGATGCCGAACACATGCTCAACAACCACCGGGCTATCATTAGGAACCTCCTCCAGTTCATCATTGATACCGGCGTTAAGGAACTGGAGAACCTCCAGTGGCTTCATGTCGGCGGGAGGTACCCTGACACCATTGTCGGGATCGGGGCCG
>DUHF01000191.1:583-3378 GCA_013331015.1 Methanoregula sp. | reverse complement strand
GAATCATGCCGGCAAGTGCCTTGTCAGCCCCGGTGTGGATGATGGCCGGTCCGCCGACAACCGCAATTTTGCCGCCTTTTTTCCGGATCTCGAGGATCTCTTTTGCAATATTTGCAATCAGGGTCTCGCTGGGGCGTTCGGAAGATACCGTACCGTGCATGAACTCGAACGTGCTCTGTTCCCGCGGCCGTGCCGGATAGATGACACTCACACCCTGTTCCCCGACAACGATCAGGTCACCTTTCTTGATCTTCCCGAGGGCGCGTGCCATAGCAGTCTTCTTTACCGGATCAACAACAATGAGAAAATCCATCTCGATTGCACCGACATCGATCCATTCTCCGCCATACTTCACCTGGGTCGGGTGATTAGAAGTGGTATAGAATCCCCGCGGAACATGACGATCTGCATCAGCCGCAACAAGAAGGATATCCTTCACTTCAACCGGTCGTGCACCAAGACGGTGGAGTTCGGATAAGATGGAATGCAGTTTTGCGCTGGTCGAGGCATTGATCCGGAGGCGGGCATAACTCGGATCCGTCTTCTTTTTCCCGATATCAAAGACAAGGATCTCAAAGTTCCCGCCCATATCCATGACCCGGTCGAAGAGCTGGGTCATGATCCCGGAGTCGATGATATGACCTTTCAGCTCTATCTCCTGCGACTCACCCATAGTAGCAAGATCTAGGGTGTGCACCTTAATATGCATTCCTCAAAAACAAGGCAGGATTACCCGTATTTTGTTGGGATTGGCACAAATTGAGACGTAACGGGCACAAAAAAACGTGCCTTTCGATTGGGAAAAACCTACGCGGATTCCAGAAACGAGATCGTCCGGGCGAGATCTTCTCTGGTGTTGACATTCAGGGCCAGGCGCGGTTCATCGAGCAGGAGCCGGAACTCATCCTGTTCGGTATCGATGCAGTTCCCGCAAAGGATATTGAGACCGGCAGGGCAGGACAGGGTCGTGCCCACCAGTTCCCGGTAGGGCATGCCCCCCCGGCAGGATTTGACCAGCCGGGCCGGGACCCAGGTGGATAACGCATCCTTTCCACAGCCCCGGTACGTGGCAATGATGGAGGTGATGATAGCCGGAGTGATGCAGGGGATGTCAGAAACGCTGACAATGACAGGGCCGGTCTCTTCCAGAACAGTGACTGCTCGCACCATATCTTCAATAAACCCGTCACAGCGTGCGTTTATCACCGGAATTGCCTGTGCCCGGCACCAGTTCATGGTCATCGGCGTTCTTGAAGATGCCACCACCACCGGTTCGCAACCCGCCGAGCAGAACGCATCGATAACATGGTGGATCATCGGACGGCCGCATACGGAAATGAGGGGTTTTTCTCCCATTGCAAGGCGGCTCCCGGCGCCGCCAGCCATGATCAGCGCACGCACGATGCCAGTGCCTCCAGGAGTTGTGAGTTCTCATCATGCGTTCTCACCGCGATGCGGATGCTTGTCGGAAGACCAAAGGAGGTGCAGTCCCGCACGAGAATGTCTTTCTTTGCAAGGGCTTCACACAGGGGGCTGGCTTTACGCCCGCATTCAACCAGCAGGTAATTGACCGAGGTTGGCGGGCAGGTGAGGCCAAGGTTGCGGATCGCAGAGACGAGCCGGTCACGTTCCCGCGCGATCGCATCCCGGGATTTTTCCAGATCATCAAGATGCAGCAATGCTTCCATGGCAAACGCTTCTGCAATTGCGTTCACGCTCCACGGGCACCGGGACGTCTCGATCTTCTCCACAAGATCAGGATCCCCAAATCCAAACCCTATCCGGAGGCCGGGCACCGAGAACGTTTTTGTTAAGGAGTGGAGGACAAAGAGCCCCGGGTCACGGACACCGGCCAGGCTCTCGCGTGGATCGGAGAGACCGATGAAGGCTTCATCGCAGAAGAGGAGGGCGCCGTGACGTTTTGCCTGATCGAGCCGGGCAAGAAGTTCGGTGCGGGACTTGAGAGTCCCGGTCGGGTTGTTGGGATTGCAGACAAAGCAAACACCCGCAGCATCCGGATCGGTAGTACGCTCTGCCCCGGCCAGCCGGGCTGAAAGTTCATATTCGCCAAACGTGGGAGGCTCAATAAAAAAGCTTGCATTTTTTGCGGTACGCCCAAGCGTAACAGAACAGAATGCCCGGATGATCTCAATGGATCCGTTACCAACGCAGATCCCGGCAGGATCGCGGGAGAAGACCTGCGCAATCCGGTCTTTGAGTTCGCTGTACGTATCGTCCGGATAACCGGTAAGATCGATTGTATCGACGTTCCAGTCAATTGCCGGAGGGAACGGGTTGACACTCGCGCTGAAATCCAGCACGTTTTTGTGGGTTTTTTCCCGCTGGCGCTTTCCGGTACCTCCATGTATAACCCTTTTGGGAAAGTCAACAACCACCAAAATCCGCTCCGTTTCCAGAATACTTTATTTTACAGTCATAAATGCGTTGTGTGACGTCGCCCGGATCCAAAGAAGAAAGTTTATATAGGTCTGTGTTGTATTTTGTTTCATCTGGTTAAGTCAGACACAAGGGTTCTCTTTGTCTGACATATGTATGACATAAGCCAGACATATGTCAGAATTGAGAGATACGATGATGCAACGAATCACGCTCCGGTTACCCGAACAGCAGATCAACCTCCTCCAGCAGCTGGTTGATTCAGGGGAGTATCCCAACATCTCCGAGGCTGTAAGGGCGGCGGTACGGGATCTTGTAGAAAAACGCGCCAGCCGTGTCCTGAAGGAAAGCGACCAGGTTTCATTCAAGGTTTGAGAGGGTAGAGAAATGCAGAGCAT
>DUHF01000191.1:0-461 GCA_013331015.1 Methanoregula sp. | reverse complement strand
ATCCACCACATGGGCGTATCCGGTGCAGAAACGATTGCGATCAACACCGACAAGCAGCACCTGGACATGATCCAGGCCGACAAGCGCATCCTTATCGGGAAATCATTAACCAAGGGCCTTGGTGCCGGGGGTTACCCGGATGTCGGGAAACGAGCAGCCGAGATGGCCCGCCCGACCCTTGAAGCAATTCTTGAATCAGCAGACCTTGTCTTTATCACGGCAGGCATGGGAGGAGGAACCGGTACCGGCTCCGCGCCCGTTGTAGCCCAGATCGCAAAGGAACAGGGCGCCATTGTCGTAGGCATGGTCAGCTACCCGTTCCAGGTCGAGAAGGCACGCCTGATCCGTGCAGAGGAAGGTCTTGAAGCCTTCGCCGCTGCCGCAGACTCCGTGATTGTCCTCGACAACAACCGGTTAAAGAACTTTGTACCGAACCTCCCGCTCGGCCAGGCGTTCTCCGT
>DUHF01000186.1:14604-18022 GCA_013331015.1 Methanoregula sp. | reverse complement strand
CAATGATCCGGCCTTCGCGTTCTTCCAGGTGCGCAGTGCCATTGACCGCCGCATTGAGGGCGATCCACCCGGCAGGAGTGGCCGGGACAGCAGCGCTCTCTTCGGGGTCCCCGAAAGGCGAGGCTACCACTTCCATCTGGTTCTTTGTGAGGGTTCCGGTCTTGTCCGTGCAGATGGTGGTTGCCGACCCGATGGTTTCGCAGGCGATAAGCCGGCGGACAAGGCAGTTGGCCCGCGTCATCTTGCGCATGGCAAGCGAGAGGGAGAGGGCAACGCTCATCGGGAGACCTTCAGGAACCGCAGCAACGATGATGACAACGGCAAGCATTACGTAGTGGAGGACACTGTTGGCGGTTTCGAGATTGAGACCGGTCACGTCACCAATCATAATGCCCCTGAGAAGGAACGTGCCGAGGATGAGCACCGCCATGATGTACCCGAACCTGCTGATAAGGTGGGCAAGGGCTTCGAGTTTCTGCTCGAGCGGGGTCGGGGTCGCATGGTCGATGCCAAGCGATGCGGCAATAACCCCCATCTGGGCAGAATCCCCGACAGCTGCGGCATACATCTGCCCTTTCCCTGCCGTGACAAAAGTCCCTTTGAGGACCCGGTCTGCTACCTCTTTACTGACCGGTTCTGTCTCACCGGTGAATGCTGACTCGTCAGCATGGATGTTATCGGAAGAGGCAATCCAGCCATCGGCCGGGACCGCATCCCCGGCCTCGAGGAGGATGAGATCCCCTACAACAATGTCGCGGGAGGGCACTGCCATCGCCCTGCCATCGCGAATCACCTTGATCGCCATATCATCCCGGTGCGCGTTGAGCACATCGAATTCCTTACTGCTCCGGTACTCGTTGAAGAACGCGATGCCGGTTGCAAGCAGGACAGCGACGATGATCCCGAGAGTATCGAGGAGACCGTGACCCTGGATCAGCGCAACAATCGTGGAAACGGCAACGGCCAGGAGCAGGATCTTAATGACCGGGTCATCGAACTTTGCCAGGTACTGTTTCCAGAGCGGATCCCGCACCGGGGGGGTCATCGCGTTTGCGCCATACCGTTTGCGCATCTCCTCAACGCGTGAAGAGTCAAGCCCGGACTCGCCGGTGAGGGTCGTTATCTCGTCAAATGGAATCATGGACATATCCTTTACCAGGAGTTACATGGATCCGTAATACCGGATTTCTAACCACATATGATATGGAAGGCAATAGGTATTGTGCCCCGGTATTTTAAAAAAATCCAGCGGGAGAACGATCAGATGCGCCCGGTCTTCTGCAGCCAGATGCCGGCCCCCGCATAGGCAAGAGCGAAAACGAACAGGGCACAACCGGCCGCAATAACCCCGCTCCAGTTTCCACAACACCACGCCTCCCATACCAGGGAGGAGATCCAGAGGATCCCGGCAAGAAGGAGAAGGGCGGTCAGTGCGAGTCCGAGCAGGCCGGCGGTTCCGACAGCTATGAGTTCATCCATGAAGTGTCCAGCCCCTAAAAGGTTTATTGGTAATCATGCACCCATCTCCATGTTCTCGCACTTCATTCAAGATAATCCGCCAGCACGTCATGGTACAGTCTCACCACATTCTCTTCGGTTCCCGTCATGGCGGGGAATCCACCATACGATCCTGCCGCGGCGATATCCCGGGGCAGGTCAAGCCGGTACTGGCTTTGTGAATAAAACCAGCCGTTTTTCTGGTAATACCACGAGAGATACTCCTGTTCGGTCTGGCCCGGGGTAGGGATGAAGAGGGCGTGGTGTTTTTGCAGTTCTGCAAGTTCCATCATGGAGGTGTAACCCGACCGGCAGACAATGAATTTTGCCCGGTTCATCAGCATCTCCTTCTCCTGAGTGGTGGCGTAACTCATAATGGTGCACCGGTCTGACAATACAGGCGGGTTTTTCCGGCCCGGGCTCCCGAGCAGGACCGCAGAAGAACCATCCAGATCGGCAATTTTGGGAAGAAGGATCGATTCAAGCTGCGTCCGCTGGGGTTCGGGGCCGGAGATGAGGAAGAGGTAATCGAGGTCTTCAGAGATATCCTGTTTTCGCGTACTGGTGAGGATCCCGGCATAGTAGATCCGGGAGCGGGTCGCCTCCGTTTCTGCCCGGGAGAGTTTTCCCGCCAGTGCCTGCGGGCCCGGAGGATTGTCCGGCACAATAACCCGCTCGTACTTGCTGTGCAGGTACCCGTTGAGCCATGCTGCTGAAAGTTCGAACGGCCATGCAATGAGCGGGAGGTGGTAATGGAGCTGGTGGGTGATGAAGAGGGAAGGGATCTTGTCAGAGTAAAGGCCGAGCCGGTTATCACTGATGATCAGGTCGAAGGTATTACAAGAAAGGATAGAGGCCAGGTTCCTGCGCTCATCGGCAACGGCTTTGAGCATGAGCGGGAGAAATGCGACAAATCTCGGCAGGAAGAAGCGGGTGTTGCTGTACGGGATCGGATAGTCGGGGAGATCGATGGATGTGCAGCCGGGGAATTCCTGCATGAGCGCGGCACGGGCATTTCCGGTTGCGGCGATGGTGACCTCGTGGCCTTCAGAAAGGAGTTTCCGGATCAGGGGCATATCCCGGGTTGCATGACCCAGACCCCAGTTCAGCGGCGAAATCAGTACGCGTGCCATCCATCACTCCGGTATTGTATTGATCTTGCCGCCGGGGTTTTTGAATGATTCGTCTTTTCCCCCATCCGGGCGAACGCATAAATTCTCTTCCGGTGATTGTTATTGAATGGTGAAAATGCCAGAAGCGGTGGTTGAGCGCCACCCGTTACGACGTCTTATCCGGTTTGAAGCTTACGGGATCCTCTTCATCCTTGCGGGACTGTTTGGTGCCCTCCTCGCATCCGGCTCCCCGAACCTGACCCTTGCCATCCTTTTGGTATTTGTTGCCGCATCCTCGGCGTTCGGTTTTGTCATCAACGACATCTCGGATATTGCCCTTGATGCCCGTGCCCACAAACCCCGCAACCCGCTTGCCGATGGTTCCCTGAGCTGTCGCACCGCAAAGATTGTCAGCGCAATCCTGCTGGCAGTAACGCTGGCCTGTATGGCCCTTCTGCCCGCAGATCTCCTGATCCTCGAACTGGCAGTGCTCTTTGTCTTTATCACGTACTCCTTCTGGATTGAGGTCAAGAACATTGCAGGCCTTGACCTTGTCTACCACGCCCTGTTCCCCGCGCTGTATGGCTGGCTGGGGTATGTCCTGTTCCAGCCGCTTGATCTCACGGGCATCGTCTATGTCCTCCTCCTTGGGATATTTGGTGCTGTAGGGGAACTGGGTAACGAGATCCGGGATCTTGAAAAAGACCGTCACGTCCGGAAGAACACCGTGGTTGTGATGGGCGAGCGGCCGGCCTTTTACCTGACCCTTGGCCTGCTCGTTCTGGCACTGGCGATCATTGCGATCTTCT
>DUHF01000186.1:1243-14584 GCA_013331015.1 Methanoregula sp. | reverse complement strand
ATCAAAGCCATGAGAGATGAGGAGTACCGCAATCATTTTGTGGATACCATCAACTCCCGCGCCATTTTCCTTGCCGCGGCAATGCTGATGGTATTTGCCTACCTCCGGCTGGGAACCTGATTTATTTCACCCGGGCGGATCATCTGCTGCCTTTTTTTGCCCGATCAGGGTGATCGTATCGTTGCCTGCTTCGTTGAACCGGATCCTGAACCCTGCATCGGAAAGCATTTGTCTGAGCGGGTCTGGAGCAACCGGTAGTTTGGAATAGGTACCGCTCATTCGTTCCCACGACCCGGACTCGCGCGTGTAGAGGATATCCGTGACCCGTACCTGTTCGATTCCGTAATCGATCCGGCAAAGGAAGATCCGGTCTTCATCCCGCCGAACCGGAATGACCTCAGTGGAACCGGCAGGTTTTTTAGAATAATTACGGCAGGAAAGGACAAGGGTGCCCCCGGTCGTAAGTTCTCGCGCGCACCTGCGGATCAGGTTCCTGGCAGAAACGTAATCCGGCAGGTGTGTAAGCGTATCCCCCATACAGATGATAAGTTCCGGCTGTTCCTTTTCCCATGCAACGAATGTCCGGATATCGGCATGAACGGGCCGTATGGGCAGGTCACCGGCATGATATTTGAGGAATTCAAGCATCGCGGCACTGAAGTCGATGGCAGTGACCCGGTACCCTGCCTCTGCAAGGGCAACCGAATAAAAACTACACCCGGCTCCCAGGTCAACGGCAACTCCGGTCCCGGTTGGCCTGATGGCATGATCGGAGATGAACCGGCAGGATCTTTCAAAACCTGCTTCCCATCCCCCGGCTATCCAGGCATAATTGCGGGCAAGATGGCTATCGTAATGTTCCTGTACCTCTCGTGTATCTGCCATTACGGGTCACTCTCATGTTCCGGTAGGCACGCGCGATGAAAAATAGTTGGTTATCCGATAACCGTGTGGGAAAACAGGAGAGCAGGTATAGGTATTTGACGGTTCGGCAACCAAGAATGATCACTATGGGGCCCGAGCCACAATTCCGTTACAAGCAATGCCTGATCATCAGGAACGATATCAAGATGAGCTGCGGTAAACGCTGTGCCCAGGCAGGTCATGCCGCGATCGGGGCATATAACGGGGCCGACAAGGCAATCCAGAAAGCCTGGACCTCGGAGGGGCAGAAGAAAGTTGTGCTGAAGGCTGCCGATGAACGGACGCTCTTTGAACTCAAGGTGCTTGCCGAACGTGCAGGGATCTCAACGTCGCTCATCCAGGATGCCGGGATGACCGAGATCCCGCCCGGGACAATCACCGCGCTTGGCCTTGGCCCGGCAAAGAGCGAGGATCTTGACCGTATCTGCGGGAACCTCACCCTTTTATGAAGAAGAGTACGTTCCCGCTCGAGATCGATCTCGGGATGCGGTATTATGCGAGTGAGGCAGAGGGTATCGGGGGAAGACTCCGGTCCGTTCCTGAAGATTTCCGGGTGGACGAGATACCGCTTGAGGGAAAAGGCGGGACGGCCGGGCCGTTCCTGATCTGCCGGCTGACGAAGACCAACTGGGAACTCCAGCACGCGGTAAAAGAGATCGCAAAACGGCTCGGCATCAGTCACCGCAGGATCGGCTGGGCGGGAACCAAGGACCGGAACGCGATCACCCGCCAGTGGATCTCGATCTACAATGTCTCCGCAGAACAGGTGAACGCGGTTTCGCTTAAGGATATCACGTTGGAAGTCCTTGGCCAGTCCAACGAGGCGCTCGCGCTCGGAAACCTTGTGGGCAACCGGTTCGGGATTGTTATCCGGGATACAGACCCTGAAGATCTCGAGGCCCGGGTCTCATCGGTACGCAACACCATCGCAGAGGGTGTGCCAAACTATTTCGGGCTCCAGCGGTTCGGGGCAATCCGCCCGGTCACCCACCGGGTTGGCGAATGGATGCTTCGGGGCGACTACGAGCAGGCAGTCCTGACGTATATCGCGATGGAATTTCCCGGTGAGCCCCCGCATATGAAGGAGATTCGCCTGGCATTCCGGGAAACGAAGGATCCGGGCACCTGCCTCCATAATCTCCCCCTGCATATGAACTACGAGCGGGCCATGCTCCACCATCTTTACACTAATCCCGGTGATTACGCCGGGGCATTGCAGGAACTCCCGCCCAAACTCCTCTCGATGTTCGTCTCCGCGTACCAGTCGTTTCTCTTCAACGGTGCCTTGAGCCGGAGGTTCGATGACGGGCATACCCTTGCCGATCCGCTTCCCGGTGACAAACTCATCTTTGCCAATGGAAGGACCGATACTGCTACCCCGTCCAACCTTCCTGCGGTCGGGCTCCATATCAGGAGAGGACGATGCAGCATTGCCCTCTTCATGCCAGGCAGGGATCAACCCGGTTCTTCCGGGGCAGTAGATCCCATCACCGAATCCCTTCTTGCGGATGCACGGATCACCCCCGGTGATTTTGCCCGGGCTGCAGAGTTCGTGCACACGAAATTCGATGGCGCATACCGCCCGATTGCCCTGAAAACGGATATTGAGTCGGTAACTGAAGGTACAAACCTGCACCTGAAATTTGTTTTGCCCCCGGGGCATTATGCGACTACCGTGTGCCGGGAGTATATGAAAACGGATCCGGTAAAAATGATTTAGCGGCGGGACGAGGCCATCCTCTTTGCCCCGGCTATGGCATCGTTCAGGTTGCCGAGTTCGTCCACGATATTCATCTTCACGGCATCCGCGCCCCGTATGACCCGCCCGTCGTCGATATCTGCCCGGAGGATCGAACGCTCTGCGGTGACATCGGCAATAAAGTTCTCAAAACTGTCGTCGACAATCTTCTCTGCATATGCCCGCTCATCGGTGCTGAGAGGCCGTGCGGTTGATCCCATATCCTTCTTGCTGCCGGACTTTACCACGCTGACATTATACCCTTCCTTCTCCATCCAGCGGCTGACATCGGAAAACTGCCAGATCACTCCCACCCCGGCAGTGAACGTATCAGGGTTCGCATAGATCCGGTCAGCATGGGCGCTGACATAATAGGCCGCAGAGGTGCCCATGTCCCCCATTGAGACAAAGACCGGTTTTTTACTCTTGGCGTATTCAAGGTCGCCAATGATCTCCTGTGCAGCGGCAGGGGTGCCCCCGGGACTGTTCACCCGAAGAACGATCGCTTCGACCATGGGATCATCGGCAGCACTCCGCAGGGCCTTGCCCACCACCTCGCTCCCAATCACTTCCTCATCTTCATAATTACCGGTGACCATGGTCCCTTCCATGCGGACGATGCTCACACTCCGTATATCGTCCTGTGCAAGATAATAGGCTGCAATGCAGAGACCGGAGATGATGACGAGACCAAAGATGATGATGATGAACCATTTCAGCCCGGCCGGGATCCTTCCGGCAGAAGCCGGTGTCTTTGCCAGAGGAGCCGGATCCAAAGGGGCAGCCGCAGCTTCTTCAACGGGTGCATCTGCCGGAGGTGTCTGGTCAATTGAAGGTTCCTGCCACTTTTCCGGGGGGTACGGTGAATTATCCATCAAATCAGGCCTCAGTGTAAAGGACATCGAATTCAGAGACAAGGTTGGTCCCGCACAGGTAGAATTTCTTTAAGGATAAACGGATCATCTCGTCTTCGGTGTTGATGTGCATTCCCCCGACAAGGGACGGGGTGTCAGAACCGCCAACAATGAAGGGGAGATGGATGAGGCGGATCTCATCAACCAGCCGGTCGTGCAGCATGTGGAAGTTGAGGGTCGGGCCTCCTTCGATCATGAGCTTGTTCACCTCGAATTGTTCTTTGAGGATCTGCATGAGCCGCGGGAGCTCGACATGGGTCTTTCCGGCAATTATGACCGATGCTCCTTTTGCCTTTATCGCTTCGACCTTCTCTTCTGGAGCCGCTTCACAGACCGCGATTGCCGTGGGCGCATCCGGGCCAAGCACATTGGCATCAAGAGGGATATCTGCCATGCTGCACGGGATGACCCGGAGCGGGCTCTTTCCCTGCACATACCGCACCGTGAGGAACGAGTTGTCGATCCGGATCGTGTTGGCACCGACCATGATCGCATCGTACTCGGCACGCGTATTGTGCAGGAGGAGCTCGGTCTCGTGGGCCATGTATTTCATCAGGATCTTTGAGGAGGCCCCCTTCCGGAGGGTGAGTTTTCCGTCTGCGGTAATCTCTGACATCATCAGCACATGCGGACGGTTGGTTCTTTTTGTCATTGCCACTCTACTCACCGGTTACATTGGACGGGGGATATAAATAACCTGAGGATGGGAGCAGATCCAACACCCTGAAATCATTTTTTTGCACCTCATTATGAGCAACTATTAATGTTCCGTATTCCTATGAAATGAGTTATGAATATTACTGCCTTCCGGCCGCGCTGCATGAGGTACCTGGAGCCGGTGGCAGACATTTTTGTCCGGTTGAGGATCACCCCCAACCAGATCTCCCTCCTGGCCCTTGTTGCCGGCATTGTCTGTGCAATCCTTTTCATCCGGCGCGAGTTCCTTTTGGGATCCATTGCACTCCTCATCTCCGCAATCTTCGATCTCATTGATGGCAGTGTTGCCCGGAAGACCGGGGCCCATACCGACTTTGGGGCGGTCTTTGACTGGATCGTGGACAAGTACGTGGACGCCCTGGTCATTCTCGGGATAGGCCTTTCGGGGATTGCTATCATCAGCCAGTATTATGCCGTCCCCCCGGGCACGGACTTTGGGATCGTGGCCTTTGCGATCATTGGATCGCTGATGAACACGTTCATCAAGCCGGTCGTGTATGCAGAGATCGGGTATCGCGAGAAGGTTGAGGGCAAGATCGATGACCCGCTCGAGGGTGTCGGCTTCTTTGGAAGGCCGGAGACGTTCCTCGTCCTCATTCTTGGCGGGGTTACCGGTTTCATCTGGGCGTCGGTGATAATTATTGCGGTCTGCACGAACCTCTCGGCAATCCAGCGGATCATTTACCTCTACCGCACGCTCGCATGACCTTACCGGAATATTATACGTAGAGATCGCTTGCAAAGGTTCCCCGTCGCGGGGAGAAAAACGAGGCTGCACGCGGGTGAAATATCCGGCAGATGCGGGCAGGCCGGCCATACCCTGATATCCTGAACCATTACCGGTTTTGTGCAGAACCGTCCGGCAACCCAGCGGATCATTTACCTTTATCAAACGCTCGCATGACCTCCCCGGAATACAACTGGTAGAGATCATCGGCAAAGGTTCCCAGTCGCGGGATGATGATGAAGAGCCCGTATGCAATCAGTACAAGGCAGACAAGGGCTAACAGTTCTGCGATGACATTGTGTGCCCAGAAGAAACTCTCGTACCCGTACTCGCCATTGCTGGCGATCTCGGGCCAGTACGGGAACGACTGCTCAGTATAGGCCATAATGACAAAGACATTCCGTAACAGGTTGAGAATGTAAATTGTCGGGGCGATTAAGAGGAACGCCAGGATCTTCTGGCGCAGCGTGGTCGGGACTGCCGCTGCCACACCAAGCATGATAGCAATGCTCTGGATGCCGGTACAGCCGAGGATGATCTCAACCCGGAACCCGTCATGCATGATAATATTCCAGGCATCAAGGGTGACCGGGAAATTCAAAAGGTTCAGGATCCAGACCACCTGGTTGACAACAAGGGCGATGAGCGCGTTCCCGAGATCGGCAAAAAGCGGTATCTGATCGAACCCGAATGGGGCATAAATCAGGAATGCAACCGCAGCGGCCCGGGAGAGATGGATGACCCGTTCATCGCCGGCAAGAAGGTGCCTGGCGGTAATGACCAGGAAGGGCAGTGATAGGGCTGCCATCAGCGGGTACAGGAAATTGTTCTGGCTGAAATAATAGGGCAGTTCGGCAAAGAGGAAGAGAATGATTGCCGTCCAGCCAAGAATGGCAGCATAGTTCCTGTGGCGACCGGGCAGGAGGAACGCTAAAAAACCGATAAAGGAGATCAGCACCAGATACTCGATCATTATAGAATTATCCACCCAATACCAAAAAAAGGATTCTCTCGATTATCGAAGAAATTATGGTATTCTTAAAAAAAACCGTGCCAGGTCCGATGCGGGTATATCATTCTCGTATTTGATCCGAGAGTTAATCTTCTAGCATCACGCAATAATATACCGATGTTCTGTCCTGAATGTAAGACGATGATGATCTCATCCGGGGGTCAGCTCAAATGCCGGAAGTGCGGGTATATCCGCAATATTGATGCTGATGACAAGATGAAGACCAAACGGCTGCGCAAAGAAAAAGAGATCATGATCGTTGATGACGAGGATAATAAAATTAACACCATGCCCACGATCCAGATCCGGTGTCCCAAATGCGAGAACAATCTCGCCTTCTGGTGGCTCCGGCAGCTCAGGGCTGCTGATGAGAGCGAAGTCCGGTTCTTCCGCTGTACCGAATGCAGCCATACCTGGCGCCAGTACGATTAATACAATCCCGTTTTAACGGGGACTGGAAACCTGCTGGGCTCGCGCTTCGGGCGCAGTTGCCCCCACATAGTCGAGGCAATCCCCAATGAGGTACCAGCCTTTTTTTAATACATTCGCAAGATTATCCTTCTATTTTTGAACGGAGAGAAAAGATTACAGGAGTCCCGGTGCTTTTACCCGGTACTTCTGCCAGAGCACACGTCCCATGACCCGGAACGTGAAGTCGAGTTCTTCGAAACTGGGGATATTCTGTTCTTTTAAAAGTTCACGGCCGGCAGCCATGGAATCGCCGCCAAGAAGGGTGACAAGGATCCGATTCTCGGTCATCTCGGAAAATTTCAGGATCTTCTTTGCAAGGTGATCCGAAGTCAGGACCAGGTTTGGGAAACCGATGATGAATGCCATGTCCCAGAGATCCTGGTTGCGTGCAAGAACTTCAAACGTCTTCTCAAACCGCTTCTCGTTTGCGTCGCCAAGAAGATCGATGGGGTTACCTTTGTTCCAGAACTCCGGCAAAAATCCATTGAGTTCCTCAATGATATCCTGCGGGAGATCGATTATCTCCACCCCATATCGTTCAGCATAATCAGATGAGAGAACCGAGAACCCGCCGGCATTGGTGATAACAACTGCCCGTTTCCCTCTCGGGTATCCTTTCGGATGGGCAAGCATCCGTGCCGCGAGAAATGCACCCGTGAGGGTATGAACCGCAATAACCCCCGACCTCCTGAACGCCTCCATATAGACATCGTAGGAGCCGGACAGGGAACCGGTATGGGATGCTGCTGCAGCCTGGCCTTTGGATGATGAACCGGATTTTATCGCTACAACCGGCTTTGTCTTTGCAACTTCTGAGACCACGTCCATGAATGCCTTACCATCATTTATCTCTTCAATGTAGAGGATGATGGCCTTGGTCTTTTCATCTTTTTTAACGTACGTAAGGTAGTCGAGGAAATCGAGATCAGTCTGGTTGCCGACCGAGATGACGTTGGAAAAACCGATCCCGTTTGCAAGGCTCCAGTCAACAACCGTGTTGATGATGGCCCCGCTCTGGGAGATGAATGCGATGTTGCCGGGATTTGGGGTCTGGTGAACATACGTCGTGTCGATCCCCCGCGGGGGGATGATCATACCAAGGCAGTTCGGGCCGATGATCCGCGTACCGTGGCGCTGCGCAATTTCCCGGATCCGGTCTTCGAGAGCTTTTCCGTCATCGCCCATCTCCTTGAAACCGGCCGTGATGATAACCACCATGGGTACTTTTTTCTGCCCGCATTCTTCTACAACGCGTGGAACGTGCATTGCCGGTACCGTTATGACCGCAAGATCGACCGGTGCCGGAATCGCGGTGATATTCGGGTATGCTTTGAGTCCCTGTATCTCGGATCGCTTGTTGTTGACCGGATACAGTTCTCCGGGAAAGTGGAGGAGATTGTGCATAACAGCGTACCCCATCTTGGATGAGTCCTGCGAGGCACCGATGACTGCAATGGATCGCGGGTTGAAATATTCCATAGGAACCGGCTGACGGTCTTTGCTTTCCGTCTTCACCGGTTCTTCCGAGATGATGATCCGTGCATCAACCGCAAGACAGCCATTCTCGTACAACCGTAACGGGTTGATGTCGAATTCCGCAACATTTTCGCTCTCAAGGAAGAACCGGTGGATCGCCATGAGCGCTGATACCAATGCTTCCTCATCACGGGGTTTTGACCCCCGGTATCCACGGATAAGGGGATACCCGTTGATCTCGCGAATCATCTGGCGGATAACCTCTTCATCCAGCGGGAGGATGCGGAGCGTGACGTCCTTCATCAGTTCGACCAGGGTACCCCCCATGCCAAAAGTTATGACCTTCCCAAAGGCAGCATCCGTCTTTCCGCCGATGATCAGCTCAAGACCGGGTTCAGCCTGCTGCTCAACGATCACGCCGGTAATCTCGGCATCCTTGCGGTAGTTCTTTGCCCCAACAATAATCCGGTCAAACGCTGCTGCGGCAGCCTCCCTGCTGCCGATACCCACAACAACTCCCCCGGCATCGCTCTTGTGGGTGATCTGGGGGGATATGATCTTCATGACAACCGGAAAGCCGATCACTTCGGCAGCTTCTGCGGCATCATGGGGAGTCATGACAATCCGGTACTTGGGTACGGGTACACCATAGTCTTTGAGGAGATCATACCCTTCAGATTCAGATAACGTGAGATTTTTCATAAGGACACCTGGAAAACAGTTCTCATATGCGGGAAGCGGCCGGGCGTATTAGAAAAAATGACTTTTTGTTCCCGCCCGTACCTTCCATGAAAACTACCTACAATCATGGCAATACGGTTTTAAATTTATGGGGCCTGTGCGGGGGAAAACGATACCGTATTCGCACGGATTTGCCGGCCGGTATCGCCCGCGCGCAAAAAGCCAAAAAAATATGCCTGAATTAAGCCCTGATTTAAAAAAAAGACTGGGAGCGCCGCATTTAATAGAAATGCAATCAATATTTGCCAGATAACCCAGCAAATACGGTTTTTCTGTGAACGGAAAACAACAACCCTTAATTTCCAAAACACATTATTAATAGTGTTAAATCGGGGTTTTTTATGGCCGAAGATTTCGATGTAAAATTTACCGACAAGCATTACACGCCGGACCCATCCTACCGGAAGAACAGCTGGCTGGGAGATTACACAAAAGCGTACGAGGAATTTACCCGGGATCCGGACGCGTTCTGGGACCGGATTGCCCGGGAACTCCACTGGTTCACCCCCTACACTCAGGTGAAGGAGTGGAACTTCCCCTACGCCCGCTGGTTCCTGAACGGGAAGACCAACATCACGTACAACTGCCTTGACCGGCATGTGGTGAATGCACGCCGCAACAAGGTTGCCCTCATCTGGCGCGGGGAGGACGATACGGAACGGATCTTTACGTACCGCCAGCTCTTCCGCGAGGTGATGCGGGTGGCAAACGGCCTTAAGAATCTTGGCGTTACCAAAGGTGATCGCGTCTGCATTTACATGCCGATGGTGCCCGAGCAGATCATATCCATGCTCGCCTGTGCACGGATTGGAGCGGTTCACAGCGTTGTTTTTGGCGGATTTGGCGCCGCAGCCCTCAACAGCAGGATCACCGGAGCAGCAGCTAAAGTCGTAATAACGGCGGATGTCACCTTCCGGCGCGGCAAGTCCATCCCGCTCAAGCATATCATTGAGGAAGC
This sequence comes from Methanoregula sp., assembly GCA_013331015.1. Taxonomy (GTDB): domain Archaea; phylum Halobacteriota; class Methanomicrobia; order Methanomicrobiales; family Methanospirillaceae; genus Methanoregula; species Methanoregula sp11803u. The sequence goes on along the minus strand of DUHF01000186.1, from coordinate 4,906 downwards.
AATCATCAATGCCCCGAGTGTCGAGCATGTCGTTGTACTGCGGCGGGAGAAGAACCAGCCGGTCGAGATCCACCGCGAGATGGAGGTGGACTTTTATGAAATGATAAAGGATGTCCGGCCCGAGTGCGAACCCGAGGTCATGGATGCTGAAGACCCGCTTTTTATCCTTTACACCAGCGGATCAACCGGTGCCCCCAAAGGGATTGTTCATACCTGCGGCGGATACATGGTCGGGACGTATTATACGACCAAGAATGTCTTCGACATCAAAGAGAACGATGTGTACTGGTGTACTGCCGACCCCGGATGGATCACCGGCCACTCTTACGTGGTCTATGGCCCGCTTTCCCTGGGTGCAACCATTGTTATTACCGAGAGCACCCCCGACTTCCCGGACCCGGGCGTGTACTGGCGCATGGTAGAAGAATTCGGGGTCACCATCCTCTATACCGCCCCTACGGCTATACGAATGTTCATGAAGCTTGGCGAGCAGTGGCCGGACAAGTACAACCTCTCGACCCTGCGTATCCTTGGATCTGTCGGGGAACCGCTCAATCCTGAAGCGTTTGAGTGGTACTATCATGTCATCGGAAAGGACCGGTGCCCTATCCTCGATACCTGGTGGCAGACCGAGACCGGCATGCACATGATCACCACCATGCTCGGAGAGCCGATGTACCCGGGTTTTGCGGGAAAGGCTATTCCCGGAGTCGTCGCTGATGTTGTTGACAAGGATGGCAAACCGGTTCCCCCGGGCACGGGCGGATTCCTTGCAATTCGTGAACCCTGGCCGTCCATGCTCCGCACGGTATACAACGATGACGAACGTTACCGGAAATACTGGAACACCATCCCCGGCTGCTATGCGGTCGGTGACCTTGCGGTGAAGAACAAGGCCGGTTGTATCATGGTTCTCGGGCGTTCGGACGACCTGATCGTTGTTGCCGGTCATAACATCGGGACGGCTGAAGTGGAGAGCGCACTCGTGTCCCACAAGGCAGTTGCGGAAGCGGCTGTTATCGGAAAACCGGACATGGTCAAGGGCAACATCATCAAGGCATTTGTCATCCTCCGGGTGGATCATACTCCAAGTGACAAACTGAAAAACGAGCTCCTCTACCATGTGAGAATTACGCTGGGCCCAATAGCGATGCCTTCGGAGATCGAGTTTGTCACCACGCTCCCCAAGACACGCAGTGGCAAGATTATGCGCCGGGTGCTCAAGGCAAAAGAGATGGGCATGGACCCGGGCGATGTCTCAACCCTTGATGAATAAAAACAGAACATATAACCTATCTTTTTAAATACTGTTTTGTGGCATTTATAAATATGAAGGTCAGACCAGAGGACTCCCTCAAGATTGAAAATATCGTTGCCTCCGCTAAGGTGACCGATTATCTGGATCTTCCCGTGCTGGCATCCAAGATCAAGGACGCCGAATACAACAAGAAACGGTTCCCCGGTGTTGTACTCCGCATGCAGGATCCAAAAATCGCTGCACTGGTCTTTGGATCCGGAAAAGTGGTCCTTACCGGTGCAAAAAGCATTGACAGCCTGAGCAAGGGGCTCAATATTCTTGGCGGGCTCCTGCGCAAGCAGGGGATCGATATCCCCAAGAAACTCGACTATAAGATCCAGAATATCGTCACATCTGCGGATTTGGCAACACCCATCAATCTCAACAAGATTGCCGTTGGATTCAACCTTGACCGGATCGAGTACGAACCCGAGCAGTTCCCCGGGCTCGTGTACCGGCTTGACAACCCCAAAGTTGTGGTTCTCCTCTTTGGTTCCGGCAAGCTGATCATAACAGGGGGCAAGGAGCCGGAGGATGCAAAGAAGGCCGTTATCAAGATCCTTTCAGACCTGCGCAGCCTGGGACTCCTTTAGACACTCAATTTCTTTGTTTTTCCCCAATCTTTCGGAATCCCGGATAAAAAAAATACTGCCATATATAACATTGGGTCATTGCAAGGCAATACGAGATACTATATATACGCAAAAGCCATAATTGTAGGATATAGCGAATTGTAAATATTGTGGATGTGATGTATGAGAACCGAGAATGTTATGTATTTCACCGAGAAGGAGGAGGAATTCGCCAACCTTCTCATCGAGATTGGGACGAAGCGGAACGTGGCAAAGGTGCTGGTCTTCCTTGCAAACACTCCTGAAGCAACCTCCCGTGCAATCGAGCGCGGCACCGATCTCCGCCAGCCCGAAGTCAGTATCGCCATGCGCTACCTGATTGACCAGAACTGGATCAACAGCCGCGAGAGCAAAGCCGAGAGCAAAGGCCGGCCGGTCAAGATCTACGAGCTTGCTAAGCCGATCCACGAGATCATGGACAGCATCGAGAAAGAGAAGAAGAAAGAGGCGAACAACCAGCTCGCCCTTGTCCAGAAGTTACGCGACTACATCCGGTGAGGTAATCACCGTACATTTTTTTATTCCACCAACAATCACGGTGGTCTTTTTGGTAAACCCGCAGAAGAGCCCGCTCTCGACAACACCCGGGATTGCGGCAATGGCGGCCTCAAGTTTTTCCGGATTACCTATTGAAGAAAATTTGCAATCAACCACAAAATTGCCATTGTCGGTGATGACCGGGCCGTCTTTTTTCACGGCTTCACGGATAACCGGCTCGCACTCCAGTTCACGGAGCCGGGCCATGACCGGCATGATGGCAAAGGGCATGACTTCGACGGGCACCTGCGCCCCCAGTTTCCTGACCACTTTTTGATCATCGACAACCACAATGAACTGTCGTGCCGCCGCTGCCACGCACTTCTCCCGCAGGTGTGCTGCTCCCCGCCCCTTGATGAGCCGGAGTTCCGGGTCAACTTCGTCTGCCCCATCGACAGCAATATCGATGACCGGGTTGTCGTCAAGGGTCGTGAGGGGGATACCTGCCTCCCGCGCCCGGATTGCCGTCTGGAACGAGGTGGGGATGGCCGATACCCGCATACCGTTTCGGACATGTTCTGCAAGCCGCTCGATCATGTAATATACGGTCGAGCCGGTGCCGAGCCCGACCACCATGCCGTCTTTTATCATATCTGCAGCCTTATAGCCGGCTGCGCGCTTCGCCTTGGAAAGATCCTGTGCCTTCTGGTCCATTACCGGGATAATTCGCTATACCGGTATAATTAAGATGGGGATCGTGATGTGCCGGAAGGATGGGGCATTTCGGTTTTTTTAAACCCGTCATCGCAATTCAACGGAAACCTTCTCCTGTGCCACCAGTTACCCGGCAGGGGGCAGCGGGGATGGGATGGGGCAATAGTCGTATGGTATTACGAAAAATCGGCCAGGACAGAGCGTCAGCTGGCGCGGCTCGAGGATACGCGGCGAATACGTTTTTTGTTACCACACGGATACGGTAATTTGAGCCCATCACGACGTAGCGGAGTCCCACGGCAGGGAGGTTTTTTTTACATCCGCCTCCATCAACGTAATTGAGGAATTCCGGATTTTCCAAATCGGGCATGCAAAGTGCCATTTTTTTGGCTCTGTAGAAACGGGCATGAACCGATCAGGTTCACACCCAAACCATGAAAATTCAAAATCGCGGACACTTTTCATTTGAGATGTCTTGTTAATCCGATCCAGTTAATTTTCATGGGAAAAGCTAACAAAAATCTCATATTGTATTACGATGGG
>DUHF01000186.1:0-1231 GCA_013331015.1 Methanoregula sp. | reverse complement strand
GCATGGCCGTGGATGGGGACCCATGCGAAAAATTTCATCAGGAATGGGGGGGTCAGGGGGGCTTGCCCCCTTGGGTTGCCTCCCCCCCTGGGGGAGAGAGGGGGTCACCTTCGCAAATTTCGCTTGAGTGCGCAACATGATGATTTCCCATGAAAAACATAAAAAAAAGATGATGGGGGCTGATGCCCCCAAACCCCCGTTTGCGATGAAAGGCCGCCGCCCCGAAGGACGCCCCGCGGCGGCTTCAATGAGCGGTATTCCTGGTACGGTAATCTGCCCCGCCGTACCCCGTGAGGGGCCTTGAGGAGGGGGACCATCCCTTTGTCCAATATTCCTGATTTTCATCATTCGGGTGTGAACTCCCGTTCATGCGTGTTTCTACAGAGCCAATTATTTAAAAAAAAATCACTGGAACATCTTCTTTGTTGCTTCGCAGGCCTTATACGAAGTGCAGTCCAGCGTTATGGGGGTTATCGAGACGTTCCCTTTCCGGATTGCATGGACATCCGTGCCTTCCTCGGCATCCTCGACAAGCGGCCCGTTGATCCAGAAGTATGGCCGGCCGCGGGGGTCGAGGCGCTTCTCGACCCCGGTATGGAAGAGCTTGTGGGCGAGCCTCGTAACTTCATACCCTCCCTTCACCGCAGAAGGTATGTTGACATTGATGACATCCGTGTCCTTGTCGAACCCCAGCGAAAGGACGCGTTCCACCACGTCCCTGACAACCTTCTTTGCCGCATCGAAACTGTGGCCATGATAGCTGGGATCATCGAACTTGTCACCCTGGTCCTCGACCTGGAGGGAGAAGGCAATCCCTTTCGTTCCCTGGTTGGAACCTTCGAGTGCTGCGCCGACCGTGCCTGACGTCATGATCGATTCGGTGGAGAGGTTCTCGCCGATATTTATCCCGCTCACGATCATCGTTGGCTTCAGGTTCAGGGCATAAAGTCCGATGATGACAGCATCCGTGGGTTTTCCGGCTACCGCCCATGCGTTGTTGCCATTCATCACAACCTTCGTTGCCCGGAGCGGCTCAAAGATGGAGATCGACCGGCCGACTGCGCTCTGCTGGCTTGCGGGGGCGACAACGGTCACATCCGCAATGGGCGTCAGGGCATCATACGCGGCCCAGAGCCCAATGGAGCTCACGCCGTCATCATTGGTCAGCAGGATCGATGGCCTCATATCCATCAGCTATTGACGCCACGCCACAAAAAGTACCTGATCGGAT
>DUHF01000083.1 GCA_013331015.1 Methanoregula sp. | reverse complement strand
CATCGTCCAGCCAGAGGAGCATGGACTCGCCTTCGATGAACTCGAAACTGATGTTGATGTTGCCCGGCAGCCGCTTTACCGGGTGGCCATTGAGTCGGGAGCTGGGGATCGTTGTGAGGATCCCGTCCCGGAGCCGGTCCCGAAGTGCCCGGATGCGGGCGTTGTGCCCTTCGATATCAGCAGTAGCTAGCTCGATCGCTTTCCCGAGTCCCACGATCCCCGCGATATTCTCGGTCCCGGCCCGGCGCCGCCGTTCCTGCCCGCCGCCATGGATGAGGTTGTCGATCTTTGTGCCTTTTTTGATATAGAGCACCCCGACCCCCTTGGGACCATAGAACTTGTGGGCCGAGAGGGAGAGGAGATCGATGTTCTGTGCCTTCACATCGATTTGCACATTGCCGATTGCCTGCACGGCATCGGTATGGAACGGGATCTTGTGCTTCTTTGCAATCGCACCGAGATCTGCAATGGGCTCGATGGTCCCGATCTCGTTGTTGGCGTACATGATCGAGACGAGGATGGTCTGGTCCGTGATCGCTGCTTCAAGCGCTGCCGGGTTTACGAGCCCGAACTCGTCTACGGGGAGATACGTGACGGTGAACCCCTGCTTCTCCAGGTACTGGCAGGTGTGGATCACCGCATGGTGCTCGATCGCGGAGGTGATGATGTGGTTTCCCTTCTTCCGGTTGGCAAAGGCAATGCCCTTGATGGCCCAGTTGTCGGACTCGCTGCCCCCGCTCGTGAAGTATATCTCGTCCGGTTCTGCCCCGAGTGCTTTTGCAACCTGCATACGTGCAGTATCAACCGCGTTCCTCGTGGTCCTGGCTATCCGGTAGATGGAAGAAGGATTCCCGAAGTTCTCCGAATGGTAAGGTGCCATCGCAGCCGCAACGTCCGGTTTCACGTACGTGGTTGCCGAATGGTCCAGGTAGATGATGCGTGTAGCTCCCATGCAAAGGTTCCGTGTAACCTGAATATGTAGACGGATCGTCAGATTATTCTTTCCGTTTGGAAGTGCACCCCTAAAGAAAAAAATTCTGCAACCGCGATCTCACCCGCAAGGTTTTTGGGATGCGCTGCCTAATCACAATCGTGAAAGCACGATAGTGTGAGAAATTTTTTAACAAACCGTAACGGTTGTGTTGTTATGGAAGCACCCTGCCAGAAGATTGTATGGGAAGTTTTGCCGGCGATAAAAGCGGCAATCGCGGCTGAACTGATACGGCAGGGCATCTCGCAGGCTGAAGCCTCGCGGATGCTCTCGATGGCCCCGTCAGCGGTCTCCCAGTACCTGTCCGGCAAACGCGGCTACCGGATCGAGTTTAAAGACGAGGTAAAGCGGTCCATCGAAGAACTTGCCCGCGACCTTATCGCAAAAAAAGAGGTCAACCTTGTCGGGCGCACCTGTGATATCTGCCGGCAGCTGCGGGAAAATGACAGCGTTTGTGACAGCCTGCCGGGCGACTGCTGCGGGAAATGACCGATCCCTCCGACAGAGGAATAAGGATACCTGCATGACCGGCGTGACAAACAGAAACAACCTGAAAAAGATCCTGGCAGGGCATGGGCCGGCCCTGGTGGCATTTTCCGGAGGGGTTGACAGCACGCTCCTTGCTGCCGTCGCCCGCGATGTGTGGGGAGCAGAGACTGCCTGCGTGCTGCTCGACAGTCCGGTTGTACCACGGGCAGCAGTTGAGCAGGCAGAATCGATTGCACGCGAACTTGGCCTCACGCTCGATATCATCACCATTCCGCTCCTGGAACACACAGAGTTCTGCAACAACCCCTCCGACCGGTGCTATCACTGCAAGAAGATTATGGCATCGGTTCTCAAGGATCATGCCCGCAAACAGGGATTTTGCTGCATCGCGGACGGGGCAAACATCTCGGACACGGGCGAGCACCGCCCCGGGATCCTGGCAGCAACCGAAGCCGGAATCCTTCATCCGTTCATCGAGGCGGGGATGACAAAGCAAAACATCCGGGACATGGCCTGCGAACGTGGCCTTTCCGTGTGGCAGAAGCCCTCCGCAGCCTGCCTCGCGTCCCGGATCCCGTATGGGGATAGCATCACCATGGAGAAACTCCGCATGGTCGAGGAGGCCGAGGCGTTCCTTGCAGGCTTCGGCATGGGGCGGGTGCGGGTACGTCTGCATGGAAACCTTGCCCGCATCGAAGTCCATAAAGAGGATTGGAAGAAGATACTGGATCAGCAGCCGGCCATAACGGCAAAGCTCCGATCCCTTGGCTTTGCCTACGTCACGCTCGACCTCGAAGGTTACCGCAGCGGCAGCATGGACGAGATACTAAACAATAACGATAAGCAGAAAGGCCCGTGAGATATCCTATGTTCAAGAGACTTTCCTGTACCAAAGTTGACGGCGAGAACAAAAAGCGCGACCTCCATGAGGTCATCGAGGAGGTGCCCTTTGCGCTCTTCATCAATGGCCGGCATGCCATGACGGCGATGATGAGCCCGGTGCAACTCGAGGACTTTGTCACGGGGTACCTGTATACCGAGCAGATCATCAAAAACGTGGACGAGATCGAGTCGATCCGGATCGAGAAGAACCGGATGAGCGTGATAACCAGGAACCTCTTCAAGGTGCTTGGACCCAAAAAGACGATCCTCTCCGGTTGTGGCGGGAGTGCTTCCTTTATCGACACGGAAAAACTCCCCAAGGTTACGTCAGATTATTCGATCACCACAACGGACATCCGGACCTCGATAAAAGCCGTACTCAACTCCGAGCTCCACGTGACTACGGGTGGCATCCATATCGTGGCCCTGCTGGATGGCGAACGGGTCATCGCCGTTTCAGAGGATATCGGGCGGCACAATGCGCTTGACCGGGTCATCGGCTACGGGCTCCGGAACAAAATCGACCTCTCGAAAACCTGGGTAGTCGTCTCCGGCAGGATCTCGTCCGAGATGGTGAGGAAGTGCCTCATCGCCAATGTTCCCATCATCGTCTCGCGGGGCGCCACCACGACGCTTGCCGTGGATATTGCAGAACGGACGGGGCTCACCGTTGTCGGTTTCGCCCGAAGCGCGAAGATGGTCGTGTATACGCACGGCGAGCGGATTGCGGGTGTGGATGCGGGCGGGGAGTAATTTTCTATCATCGTGATCTTATCTTCAGATGGTCATGTTTCACGGGTGAGATCCGGAATTCAGTATTTAGTAAAAACTCGTAAGATTTGAGCGATTGCCCCCGAGCCCCCTCCCCTTCTGACTGCCGCCACAGGCAGGCAGTTATGCGGGCGGGGGAGTGAGTTGAGCGCTTGAGAAATGCATTGTATCGGATTTTAGTCCAGTCATTGATGCCCCCGCAGGGCGCCCTTCGGGGCGGGGGCAGTGCTCATATTGGGGGTATGGGGGCAGTTTGCCCCCATCTTTGCGACAGAGGTTTTCTCCACAACCGTAGCAAAGCACCCCCTGTCCTCATGGCCCCCCTATCCCCAGCCTCCTCTTCAGCAGGCAGAGCTGGCAGATCTCCCCGCTGCACGGGTCCCCGCATTCCCGGCAGTGCCGGACCGGTTCGACTTCCAGGACTCCGGAGCAGTGCGCCTCGATCTGCGCCTTGCTCTCCAGCAGGTGCAGCATGGTGCCCGGGTGGCGCGATTCGAGCGTGGCAAGCATCGTGCGCACCTCCATGCGAAGGGCGTGGACGGCATACGGGCACT
>DUHF01000055.1 GCA_013331015.1 Methanoregula sp. | reverse complement strand
CGGATCTTCACCGAGTTGCGCAGGCGCTCGACAATCGGGCGGATGTCCTGCTGCGGCGGGATCGGCATGGGCATTCTGCCCCTCGGACCGAGCCGGGGACCTAAGTACCGGCCGACACCGGGCATGACCGCCGTTTCTGCAAGGAAGTACCGGTAGGTACTGGCAACTTTCCGTGCTTCGCGGGGTTCGCCACCGAGCCGCTCAACTTCTTCAGGGCCGATGATCAGATCAACTTTGGCATCTCTTGCCTGCGCGACAATGTCGCCCTTCCCGATGACACAGATACCGATCTTCTCGCCGGTCCCGTGGGGGAGCATAATCGTCTCGTCGATACGATTCTTCGGCTGCGCCATATCGATATTCTTGAGATTGACGGTAATATCGATGCTCTCAGAGAACTTTCGCTCTGGCGCCTTCTCAACAGCCGTTTTCACGGCTTCTAAAATTTTGGCCCTATCAACCATCAGATTCCTCCATAGTTACGCGACCTTTCGATCTCCTATGGTTTTCTCCTGTTTATTTCACGAGTTGGCTGTCGTACTTGCCTTCTGAAATGAGAGCGAGAACCTCTTTGGGTTTCTTCCCGTCAATGGTAACTCCGATGCTCACACAGGTGCCGATGACTTCCTTGACGGCAGTCTTCAGCTCGTAGGAGAGCATGCTCTCGAGTTTCATGTTGGCAATTCTGACAGCGGCCTCGAATGGCAGGTTTCCTGCCACAATGGCGTTGGGCTCTTTGGAACCTTTCTCGATACCGGCCTCTTTTTTGATGAGTGCCGACACCGGGGGGATACCCACGGTGACCGTGAAGTTCTTTTTTGCGTCGACTTCGATCTTGACCGGGACCTGCATTCCATTGAATGAGGCGGTCTTCTTGTTGATCTCGTCAACAACTCCCTTCACGTTGATACCGAGTGGTCCAAGCGACGGTCCAAGAGGTGGACCTGCCGTTGCCTTTCCGCCGGGTACTAAAACCTCGACCACTTCTGCCATAGTCTTTGCACCATGCCGTCCCCCGGTCAGGGGGATTCAAGCTTGGGTCTGTAAATATTGATGGGAAGGGACTTAAAGGTGATCGTGGATATCAGGGGCTGACAGGATTATACGGATAATATGCAGGTTCGTTATTATACAGGAAGGTCCGTTCAATTCTGATTTCCGGGCTGGTTACCGAGCTCACATTCACCGAAAGGAAATTATACGGGGTTATCGCGGATTTTTTCAGAGTGATATTCCAAAAATATCCTCTCCCGTTCTGGTACACAGGAACCGTGTATCTTGCCTTCTTACCGGAATCCGAAGAGACGATAAAGAGCAAGTTTTCCGAAGGTCCGTTCCCGGTATTCGCCTGTCCGGAGAACCAGAGAGCATTTTCCTCCGGATCATTCGCAGGAAGATTGAGGGTTATGTTGGATTTCGGAATGCCGCTGACAGTAAAAATACTGAAATTATCCACGGCTCCGTTTCTCCCGTTGGCAAAAATGATATACTCTCCATCCGCCCGGAACCCATGCAGCGAAGTGTCGACCGTCCATGACCAGGTATTGATGCCACACATTCCTTGGAGAACTGATACGATATCGCTGTATCCCCCGCAACAGGGAGTTACATTGCTCTGGCAATTCCCGGACGATTTTGGGCATGGAATGAATTCGGCTGAGTATACCCCTATCCTGATGATCTCTCCCGGTGGCAGGTTTGTTGTTCCGTGAAACGTGATGATATCCCCCAGATAATGATGGGAAATAGGATTGATGCTGATGGACGTGCTGGTATTTTCCTGCGGGCAGGGTACCGGTGTAACAATCAAGGGGATTGTAGTAACTGGCAGAGCAGATGTAAGGGGGGCAATTGTCGATCCGGCTGGAGGGACCGGAGTCAGTGATGATGTTGTGCACCCTGCGGCAAGAACAAGACCCGCAAGAAAAACAACGGATAGGAAAATTTCATGGGAAGTTATCATAAAAACCCGGGAAATAGTTTAAATTTTTTTCGAGTTGAATGAACAAATAGTTTGTGAAATATTTTTATTGAATTGCGATACCCGCCGCCACCCCCGCAGGGAACCCCCCTTGCGGATCAGGAACATACATTCACATCAAACCCCCTCGCCCAGCGAGGCCCCGACGAGGCGGCCGAGCGACCCCCGAAGGGGGTGGGCTCTCTCCTCTTTCCACACCCACTCAAGACACAACCCCCAATCCGACCCCATTCTGGTCCCCGTTTCCCGGTTCCCGATCCAAAAACATGTCTTATTCGCAGAATTACCTGCCCATTGTTTTCGGAATCGCCCAATTATTCCCCCGATCATCAGCAATCGCCCGAAAAATCACCGGATTACCTGCCTTTTTAGGCCCTATTGTACAAAGGATCTCCCCTCAGATCGCCCAACTCCCCATTCCCAAAAACCCGCGATAATTTACCCAGCAAAAAGGCGCCCGTAGATGCGTTCTGTTGGCCAAAAGGGGGGTGACATCGGGTTCTGGACATTGATCTGGTGGCCGGATCAATCCCCATATCGCGTTTTTCACGTCGGAGAATCATAGAGGCGACAAGCGTCTGACAAGATTCCACAGGATCTCTCCGACGGAGACTGCCGGGTCGGGAGGGATCCATCCACCCTGCCAGGGCCGGAACAACCCTGCGAAAACGAACGTCCAAAACAGGGGTTCTTTTCATTTGACCCACCCATAGGTCGATCCTTCCTGAGATCGGCGATTGAAACAGGCCTGTTTAGGTTTTTGCAGCGGCACGTCAATTGCCCGGATTCGCTTAAATCCAAAGGAAAATGCCCGGAGAAAAAACCCTTGTACATAAATACCCCTTTTTTGCACCAAATTCGGATCCGGGATCTCCTGGAAGGGCAATCCGGGGCCGTATCGGGCCCGGATCACCACATCCCGGATACGGAATATGAACGGGGCGAAAACCCTGCCGACCCGGGGGATGTTATCAGGTGTCCGGCTGCACCTGTGCGGTCTGCAGGATCACCGGCCCGGGCCCGAGAGGGAGGATGACAGGGATCGCGCTGATGGTGACGTTCCACGGGTGGGGACTGGAACGTGGCTGGACACTCAGGAAATAATCTCCGCTCCCCGGAATTTCGATGAACGTGAACGTGTGGGGCGAGTCCATGCCAAAGCACGGCTGGACGCAGGTGTTGTTCGCATGCATGAGGTAACTCCCGTTTGCGAACCGGAGTTCGTAGAGGGGCGAAGAGAAACCGGTCTCGTTCCGTGCAAAGAGATATTCTCCCGCTTCCAGCGCGAAGGCCGGGGAAACCGCGGTGCCGCTGCCGGACAGGTTCACCGGGACCGTAAGAGGTGCAGCTGCATCATGAAGAGCAGCCGTTGCCGTCCACCGGCCGGATCCCGTGATGTTCAGCTGGTATCCGCCAGCGTCAGGAGGACCGAACGCGAGCGTGCCGGCATACGGCCCGGTGACCACGATCTCCGACATTTCAGCATAATCGCCTCCATTTGTAAAACTGAAGGTCATCTTCTGTGCATCCTCCGCCCGGAATGAGACAAGGACCGTCCCGGGCTGCAGCGCAAGCGTTGCATCGGGGCGGATATCGGAGAGTTCTGCAAGGACAGTGCCGGATGCGGGAACTGCGGGGGATACTGTTGCCGTAATGTCGGGGATTGTCTGCACCGGGGCCGGCATTTCCGGCAAGGTCCCGGTACACCCGCATGCCAGCACCAGGATTACCAGGAGAAAAATTCCCTGAACACACTTCATGCCTACCTGATTAACATGAAAAGGGAAAAACCCGATCGATCCGGACACGGATGACGGAGTCCGGCAATGGTTCGTCCTTCCCCCTGCCAGGTGTCGGGCGCACCTGGCGGCACCCGGTATCAAACAGTATTTCAGCCCTCCGGTAAACCCTGATCCGGAAGGTATGGCAGACCACACCCGGCTCGAACCGACAGCGGCGCTCGTCATGCTCTGGTCAGAGCAATTGTACCGCACGGGAAGCGCCGCCCGCTTCTACTCGCTGCTCGATCTCTCGGCCGGTGGAAATCTGCGGCAGGAGTGCGAGCGGACCTGCCCATGGTACAGCGAGGTGCTCCTCAACCGGAAGTCCTGGATCCGTACCCTTGCAGGCCGGTTTATTCGCGGTGCGAGGCGGCCCTGCCAGATCATCATCATGGCGGCCGGCAAGTCACCGCTCGCGCTCGAGCTGCTTGACGACTGCGGCGATGCGATTAGATCAATCATCGAGACCGACATCCATGGCATGGAAGATAAGCAGCGCCTGTATAACAACGCGGCGCCACAACATGCCAAAAAGATCCGGTGCGTGACCGCAGACCTCTCCGATATTCCGGGAACCATTGTTGCATTACGCGGGACCGGCCGGTACGACCCCGCACTCCCGGCCTGCGTTGTCATGGAAGGGATCTCGTATTACCTCCCGCCCGCAATCCTTTCGGGCGTGGCAGAACAGTTCGCATCGCCAGATGGCACGAACCGGATCATCTTCGATTACCTGCTGCCGTGCCGGCTGGTGCATGAGGAGCGGCAGAAGTATCCCCGGGGGGTCTGGCGGGCCATCAACCGGGACTGCAACCCGGGCGGGACAACGACCTACAGCGGGCAGGAACTTGACAATATTCTCGCAACGGCCGGATGCAGCCGGATCTTTCACCACACGATGCACGACATCGAGCGGGAGCGGACCGGCACAAACCGGTTCTTTTCGGCTCCTGCAGACGGCTGGATCCAGATCGCGGAAGGGTGGCTTTGAACTGCGGAGCCGGAATTTAGGAGCATTGGCCGGGGCATGAACCGTGCGTTTGACCGGGCAGCAGTCAGCAGGGATTTTTTTTAAGACCTGCGGACTTCCCACTCCGCCTCGAGCATCCCGTAATACCGGGTCGAGCGCCAGTGATTGCGGAGCCAGACATGCTCGCGGATC
>DUHF01000079.1 GCA_013331015.1 Methanoregula sp. | reverse complement strand
GGAACCCTGCTGCACCCGGTGGTTCCCGGTAAGGGCATACACGCCGTCCTCGATGAAGATCACCCGCGTCAGGATTCCGGCATGGGCAGAGGCAACGGCAAAGGAGATTGCCCCCGCAGCAGTTCCGGTGCTGTACGGGCTTTTGGTGATCAGGATCGTGACCGGCGGCGCTTTACTTGCTTTTTCCGCACGGTCATAGGAGTGGCCTGAGCCCAGCTTATGGAACGGGAGGACGCCGGCATCTGAAGAGAGGATGATATGGGGGGAGACGAAGCGCTCGATCAGCGAGTTGATCTGTCGGATCCGGAACCCGGTGACCGTACAGGTGGATATTACCTGTCCCTGCCCGTCGTCCCACGTGCTGTAGCCCCGCGCTGCTGCTGAACGACTGCATCCAATACCGGAAAACCCGAGTTTTTTCGCTGCCGCCTTATCGGTCAAAGCACCAAGTCCCTCACCGATATTTACCGAATCTGTTGGTTTCTGGCAATGGTGGCCGATATGTACCCCGTCGAGGTATGCGTAGATCTCTGCAGAAAGCCGCTCGTCAAGGGCTGATGAGAGGAACATAATGCCGTTATCCGCAGAACGGTACATGTAGGGTGATTCGGTCTGGAGCCATCCTGCAGTTCCCGGCAGTGGCGCTTTGGTCTGCCGTGACGCCGCAGCAAGGTCTTTCCAGAACGAGGGTTTGCCATCAGCACCGGAGCTGTTGACATCGATCACCTGATCCGGGAATTTCATCCTGAGCGGCCCGATACCGATCCCCCGGAGGTCCAGTTCCTTCCGGTCACAGACAATCCGGACGGGAGAGAAGGAGAGGATGATGTTCCAGATTTGCAGCGTCTCGGGATCTTCAAGGCAGTAAAGGGCATCCCCGGTGATAAAGAAGGTGAAGACCGTACTGCCGGTGGTCTTCTGGTGCATCAGGGTCTCAGGAGCGAGCTGTACAAAGAAGAACTTGAGGCATTCCTCGATCCATGAGAGTCGTTCTGGCAAAAGGGAGTGCGAGAAGAGAAAAAAATATGAATTCATGGATTTGATCCGCTCCCTTTTACCTGCAATGTCAGATCCTTCTTCAGGGTAATCTCCCAGACTTGTGGTGAGAGCCGGCGCGATTCCACGACAAGATCCAGATCCCGGGCGATCCGGGGGATCATCGTTGTTGCAGCGGGGATGGTATCGCAGGTAATGATCAATTCATCGGACGGCAATAAAGCCTTTGCTTTTCTCCGCACCGTCAGGAGGCAGAACGGGCTCACCGGGCCGGTGATGTCAAGGTGTTTTGTTCCCATGCGGTCTCCTGCGCCGGACCTTTTTTTTAGATTGCACGACGTTTTTGCGCCCTGCATGCGGCCCGGTTGTTGACCGGAACGTTCATTGTCAGGGAACAAAAAGGCTTGCCCGGTCCCATTCTGCCGCGAAGGGACATTTTTTTTAAAAACAACGGGATCAAGGTCAATCCAAAACAGGTATACGCAAAGAGAAAGTAAACAGAATATTGATTACCATGACTGCTGAGAAGATACAAAAAGCTCTTGAAGAAGCCGGCATCACCGAATCGATCACCTGTCCGCAGGCATTTTCCATTGCAGAAAAAGCGGGGGCTTCCCGGGTTGAAGTCGGAAAGTACTGCACCGTGAACAGGATCAAGATCCGTGGCTGCCAGCTGGGCTGCTTCAAATGAGCAGGTTCTTTTGTGTTATTCCGGTAGCGGATGCGGTAGATGAAGTCCTCCGCATCGCGCCCCCTCCTGCAAGGGAAACCGTAGCTGTGGAATCAGCGTTCGGCCGGATCCTTTCCGATGAGGTCATTGCCGATTCGGATATCCCGGGGTTTGATCGCTCCGTTGTGGACGGGTATGCCGTCAGGGCTGCGGATACCGCAGGAGCAGGCGATGCCATCCCCGCCCTCCTCACCTGCACCAGGAGAATCACCATGGGACAGCAGGATGCAACCACTTCGATTTCCCCGGGAACCTGCGCCTATATTCCGACAGGGGGTGTCCTTCCTGCGGGTGCCGATGCTGTGGTGATGGTGGAGTACACAGAAGAGGCCGGCGAAACGGTGCTTTTAAAGAAACCTGCTGCCTATGGGGAGAATGTTCTCCTCCGCGATGAGGATTTCAAAAAAGGGGAGACGGTCTTCTCTGCCGGGCACCGGCTCTCGCCGCAGGATGCGGGTGTCCTTGCCGCATGCGGGTATGCCATGGTCACGGTTGCCCGAAAACCGGTGGTTGGGATCATCTCAACCGGCAATGAACTGGTGCCGGCAACCGTGGTGCCCGTGCCGGGGCAGGTTCGGGATGCCAACGCACCCATGCTTGCCGCATACCTGGCGGATTATGGCTGTATCCCCCGGTTATACGGGATCGTCCGGGACGAAAAGGAGGCCTTTGAAGCGGTACTCGCAAAAGCGGTACCGGAATGCGATGTCGTTCTCCTTTCGGGCGGGAGTTCCAAAGATGACCGGGACATGACGGCAGGCACTATCGCGGCCATGGGTACGGTGCTCGTCCACGGGATTGGCATTGCCCCCGGCAAGCCGACCATTGTCGGCCAGATACAGGAAAAACCGGTCTTTGGTCTCCCGGGCCACCCGGCATCAGCGTTTGTGGTCCTCATCGCCATCGTCCGGCCGCTCCTTGACCGGATGCTGGGAGTCAGCCAGCCGTTCCAGCGGACTAACCGGGCAACCCTTTCTGTCAACATCCCCTCCCAGCGAGGCCGGGAGGAGTATGTCCGCGTCCGGCTTGAGGGCGGGGTAGCGACCCCGCTGTTTGGGAAATCCGGCCTTCTCAACACCCTTGTCAGGAGCAGCGGGCTTGTCCGCATCCCGGCTGGTGCCGAAGGGCTCGAACAGGGCAGTGAAGTCGAGGTGATCCTGTGGTGAAGCGGTATCTCTCGGTCATCAGTCTGGATGATGCCCTCGCCCTCCTTGACCGTGAGTTCTCAAAAAAACCTTCGGTAATCCAGGTCCCTCTTGAAAACGCAAACGGCCGGATCACTGCAGAGGCCATCTTTGCGAAATACTCGGTTCCGGAGATCCATGTTTCAGCCATGGATGGGATCGCGGTGGTGAGTGCAGAGACAAATGCCGCATCCGAGCAGCATCCAGTCACGCTTCCCCGGGCGGCCCGGGTCAACACCGGAAATGTCGTTCCTCCGGAATATGATGCCGTGATCATGATTGAGGACGTGTGGGAAAAAGATGGCACGTACACGATCCGGAAGGCCGCTGCTCCGTGGCAGCATGTACGGCCGGCGGGGGAAGATCTGGCCGAATCCGAGATGGTGATACCATCATGCCACCGGATCCGGTCCCACGAACTCGGGGGGCTTGCCACGTACGGTATCACGGAAGTGAACACCATGACCGTCAGGATCGGGCTCGTCCCCACCGGCAGCGAGCTTGTGGCTCACGGGACCCGGCCAAAGCCCGGGCAGGTTGTCGAGAGCAATACCGTGATGGCAAAGGCCATGCTTGAGGAAGCCGGTGCCACCTGCACGCGATACCCGTTTGTTGAGGATGTACCCGAAAAGATCCGTGACGCCATTTCAATGGCGGTCAAAGAGAACGATATCGTGGTTGTTTCCGCCGGGTCATCTGCCGGCACAAAGGACTACACGGAATCGGTGATTGCGGGGCTCGGGGAGGTACTCGTCCACGGGGTAGCGATCAGGCCGGGAAAACCGGTCATCATCGGGCGGATTGAGAAGAAACCGGTCATCGGTCTTCCGGGGTATCCCCTCTCCGCACTCACCGTGCTCCGTGAGATCGTCCTGCCCTGCCTGAAGTACTATGGCCTGCCGGTTCCACAACCCGCGATCGTTCCCGCGCAGATCACGACAGCCATCGCAAAAGAGGTCGGATCGGACGAGTTTGTGCTCTGTTCGCTTGGGAAAATCGGTGGGCGATGGGTTCTGTCGCCCCAGTCCAAGGGTGCCGGTGTCCAGATGGCCGGTATCCGGGCCAACGCATATATCAAAGTACCGAAGACCTCCGAGGGATTCGATGCGGGAAGCGTTGTCGATGCACGGCTGATGGTGCCAGAGCGGGAATCGGAGCAGGCCCTTCTCATCACCGGCAGCCATGATCCTGCTATTGACTATCTTTGCGATCTCATCCGGCCCGTGGGGGTCTCACTTCTCTCCACGCATGTTGGCAGCATGGGCGGGATCCTTGCCCTGAAAAAGGACCAGTGCCATGCAGCTCCTACGCACCTGCTTGCCGATGACGGGAGCTACAATACCGCATACGTGAAAAGGTATCTCCCTGAGACTGTGGTGAACCTTGTCTGTATTGCCGAACGGCAGCAGGGTATCGTCTCGCAAGACGGCCTTGCATTATCGGATCTTCCGGGTCGGTCGTTTATCAACCGGCAGAAGGGCTCGGGAACCCGCATGCTCCTTGATCACGAACTCAAAAAAACCGGCGTTGACCCCTCCGCAATCCCTGGATACGAACGGGAAGTGACCACCCATATTGCCGTAGCCCTTGCTGTCAGGTGCGGGGAAGCAGATGCCGGTATGTGCGTGTACAGTGCAGCAAAGGCACTGGGGCTCCCGTTTGTTCCGGTTGCAAACGAGCGCTATGAACTTGCCTTCCGACAAGAGCATGCAGACGACCCGCGGCTTGTGACCCTAATTGAGGCAATCCGCTCCACCGCGTTCAAAGAGATCCTTTCCCGGCTTGGCGGCTACGACACCAGGGAGACCGGCCGGATACGTCCGGGAGATGGATAATCACGCTTTGGCCGCGCAGGTTTTTCCCTGAGGGTGGGGGGATTTTTGTCAGATTCCCGGTCAGAATTTTTTTTTGCCAATCCAGATAACCCGATTAAATTTTGAATCCGGATCCTTTTTGGGGCATCATGGTTCTGGCAATCCTTCCAGATTTTGCGAATCCGGAGGTGCCCCATTTTTACCCGGTTGTGAAAATATATTCCCGTTATAGGTTAATCACCATTACCTCAACAAAAATTTGAGTTAAC
>DUHF01000042.1:1059-3771 GCA_013331015.1 Methanoregula sp. | reverse complement strand
TTGCGCAACACCGTGCTGCCAATCCTGGTTCTCGCGTTCTGGAGCCGGCTCTGGCTGGGCTGGTATGCCCTTGTGCCGGTCATCCTCGCCCTTCTCTGGACCTGGTACAACCCCCGCATCTTCCCTGCCCCGTCATCATTTGACAACTGGGCATCGAGGGCAGTCTTCGGGGAGCGTGCCTGGCTCAACCGCGACACTGTCCCGGTCCCGGCACATCACCGGACCGCCCCGAACATCCTCTCCGCGGTCTCGGGAATCGGGATGCTCTTTGTCTTCTGGGGCGTGTATGCCTTCGATCTCTGGCCTGCGCTGTTTGGCCTGGCACTCGTCTACTCCGGGAAGCTCTGGTTCCTTGACCGGATGGCATGGCTCTGGATGGATATGCACGATGCCACGGATGAGTATCGCTCGTGGGTTGTGCACAATTGAGTAATCCAGAGTTTCGCGGGGAACTGCAAGGGGTAAACGGTGCATGGCCACCACAGATCCCGAACGCGCCGTAATGACCCTTGTGGCTATTGCAGCCGCCCGATCAGGATATCCCCCCGGTTTTGGGGCGTAATTCCGTCACATTTTCTCATTTCCGGCATGCAAAGTGACCGGAACAGAAATGCTTTATAGTGTGAGTCCCATAAGAAACGTTTACTGAGTGGTGCACTCAGTTGCTATCGATTTCTGTTCATCATAAACCGAAATTTACGCACCACTCGACCCTGCCCTTTGACGGGCAGAGCCCACACAATACACTCAAGGTGATAAATAGTGAAGCCCAAATACCTGACATCAATAGCCGAGCTTGACAATCTGGTCGGGCTCGCTCCCAAAGAGCGGGAGGCGATGGAGACGGTGACGGATAAGTACCCGTTCCGCTCCAACGACTACTATCTCTCGCTCATCGACTGGAAAGACCGGCACGACCCCATCCGGAAGATCGTTATTCCTGACCCACAGGAACTTGCCAGTGGAGGCTGTACCGATCCTTCCTGCGAAAAAGATTACACAAAACTACCCGGTCTCCAGCACAAGTATGACCAGACCGGTCTCTTGCTCGTCACGGATGTCTGCGGGGGCATCTGCCGCTTCTGTTTCCGGAAAAGGCTTTTTATGTCCTGCGAACGGGAAACGGTCAAGGATGTTTCTGATAACATCGAGTATATCCGGGAGCACAAGGAGATCACAAACGTCCTCATGACCGGTGGCGATTCCCTGATGCTCGAGACCCGGAGGATCGAATCGATCTTAAAGGCGCTCCGGGAGATCCCGCACGTCAACATCATCCGGATGGGCAGCAAACTGCTCGCCTACAACCCGTACCGGATCTTAAACGACCCCGATCTGGTCTCGGTCCTCTCCCGCTATAGTACACCAGAGAAGCGGATCTATTTAATGGCGCATTTCAACCACCCCCGCGAGCTCTCGCCCGTTTCGATCAAGGCAGCCGAGGCACTCAACAATGCCGGCGTCATCGTCGTGAACCAGACCCCGA
Source organism: Methanoregula sp. (assembly GCA_013331015.1). Lineage (GTDB taxonomy): Archaea > Halobacteriota > Methanomicrobia > Methanomicrobiales > Methanospirillaceae > Methanoregula > Methanoregula sp11803u. The sequence continues at coordinate 2,285 of DUHF01000042.1, read as the reverse complement.
TCTTAAATGGAATCAACAGCGATGCGGACACCTTAACCACGCTCTTCCGCAACGTCTCCTTTGCCGGCATCTCGCCGTACTATGTCTTCCAGTGCCGCCCATCCATCGGCAATCACTTCTTCCAGGTTCCCGTTGAGCAGTCTTACGAGATGCTCCAGAAATCCTGGCACGCCTGCTCGGGGCTTGCAAAACGGGCACGCTTCGTCATGTCCCATGCAACGGGAAAGATCGAGATGGTGGGAAAGACCGCTGAGCATGTCTTCATGCGGTACCACCAGGCAGCCGACCCGGCCAATATCGGGAAGTTTATGATCTTCCATGCAAACCCCGTGGCACGGTGGTTCGACGACTACCGCCATGCAGAAACAGATTTCCGGCCCAAAAAGATGATGTGGTTGTTCTAAAGGGAGGCAGATCCATTTGACAGCAGCCTCCGGCACCCCGGATAGAGCCCGGCAGATCCCCCCCTCAGGGGATCCTGCCGAGGTTCTGAAGCACCTGGGCAGTCAGGTAAAAACTACCGTAAAAGACATACTATCAATCCTGAAAGGACATTCACAGGGTGCAGAGACTGCCGGTGATCCTTCCCTAATCCCGAAGGATACCGAACCAGACAATGTTCCGGAATACTGGAAGGACTGGCGGTGGCAGGTCCGGCATGTTGTCCGTGACATCGACACCTTCCAGCAGCTTCTTGGTATCACGTTCGATCCTAAAGAACGGGAACGTCTTGAAGAGACCATTCAAAAGTTCCCGTTCAGCATCACGCCGTACTACCTGTCGCTTATCGATGTGGACGACTACAGGAATGATCCGATCTTCCGGCAGGCATTCCCGTCTCCAAAGGAGCTGACTGTTGAACACTATGAGCTCTCCGATCCGCTCGCAGAGGACAAGGACAGTCCCTGCGCCTGTATCACCCACCGCTACCCGGACCGGGTCCTGTTCCTGATCAGCAACACCTGTGCCATGTACTGCCGGCACTGCACCCGCAAACGGAAAGTGGGTGACGTGGACTCGATCCCCAACCGCGAGGAGATCTTACAAGGAGTTGCATATATCCGCCAGCATCCCCAGATCCGGGACGTCCTCCTCTCGGGGGGCGACCCGTTCATGCTCAGCGATGATTACCTTGACTGGATCTTAACCGAACTCCGGGCAATCCCGCATGTCGAAGTGATCCGGATCGGGTCCCGGGTGCCGGTTGTCCTGCCGTACCGGATAAC
>DUHF01000042.1:0-1030 GCA_013331015.1 Methanoregula sp. | reverse complement strand
CATCCGCAGAGGCGGCCGTAGCAAAACTTGCCGATGCCGGCATCCCGCTCGGGAACCAGTCGGTCCTGCTGGCAGGGATCAACGATTGCCCGCGGATCATGAAAGAGCTCGTTCACCAGCTGGTGAAAAACCGCGTCCGCCCGTACTACCTGTACCAGTGCGACCTCTCCGAGGGCATCAGCCATTTCCGGACCCCGGTCTCAAAAGGCATCGAGATCATGGAGAACTTAATCGGGCACACGAGCGGCTTTGCCATCCCCCGGTACGTGGTCGATGCACCGGGCGGCGGGGGCAAGATCCCGGTCTTACCCAACTATCTCCTGACCTGGTCGGTGCACAAGGTCGTCCTGCGGAATTACGAGGGGATGATCTGCACGTATCAGGAGCCGGAACACTATGACCATATCACCTGCGATGGAGATTGTATCGCCTGCAAGCTCCAGCTGAACATCAACCGTGCTGACGAATCAAAAATTGTCGGGGTGGCAAAACTCCTTGCCGATTACGACGAGACAACGACCCTGATCCCCGGGGACAACGACCGGCTTGAACGGAGGTCGGACGATGCAGAGTGATATCGTCCTGCGCCATAAGAACAGTCTTATCCAGCACGGCCATTACAACAACCGGGTTTATCTTATGAAAATCGCGCCGGGGGATTGCCAGGATATCATCCGGTATGCAGACGATCTTGCACAGAAAGAGGGTTACACCAAGATCTTTGCAAAGGTGCCTGCATCCAGACAGGCGATATTTTCCACTGCCGGTTATACCGTGGAGGCAACCGTCCCGTTCTTCTACCAGGGAGAACCTGCCGTGTTCATGGCAAAATACGGTGACCCCGCACGGGCGACTCTTCATGATGCAAAGGAGCTTGCCGATGTGCTCAGCGAGGTGTCCGGGTATGCCGGTGAGCGGTCATCTCACGAGATACCGGAGGGGTTTTCCCTGGTCCACGCCAGTACGGAAGATGCCCCCGATATTGCATCATTATACCGCCGGGTATTTGAGACCTACCCGTTTCCGGTCT
>DUHF01000225.1 GCA_013331015.1 Methanoregula sp. | reverse complement strand
CCCGTCCGGGGAATAAATCTTGAGCCGGAGCGAGTTCGAAGGATTGCCCCAGTTCAGGTCTACGTTTAATGAAGTAACGTAGCCTGAAATGGTTTTCTGGTGTCAGTTGGTCATACCCTGGGTTATCGTAGAATATACTGATGTGATGCTGACAGGATTTTTATCAGTATCGTATACCGGTTCGACATGATAACCGCCATTGCTGACAACAGCTGTCTGTTCACTTGCCGATACTCCTGCGGATGATGCAATCAACAGAAGCATCATCACAATAACTCCCAGTCTTTTCGACATGAAGTGTTGGGTTTTCAAAAGACATTGCTTAAATTTTCTGTCCCAATAATCGAACTGGCAGTTCGAGTTTGTGGACAGAAATCATATATCTGGATTAATTAAAAACCCAAGGTGAATACAATTGGTGTATTCCGGGGCCTCAAGCATTTTCCCAGTCACATCCAAAGGGGCCCCGATTTTTAAAAAAATTGAAAAATTTTCTCCTGCTTCACCAACCCTTCCCTTGCTCGTTCACACTCCAAAAATGCCCGGTACGCGCTCGTACGGACCCGACTTTCATCCCCTTGGCCCAACACCCTATGCTCATCGGCCCGCGGTTGCACCCCTGTTTACCCCGGCCCGTCCCTGTTACACCACCCAATAGCGGATATTATCGTTTTACAACGCCATGCAAAATGCTCCATTTGCCATTCTTCGTCAGTAAAACACTTTTTTGGAAGGTGGGAGAAAAGACCTGTAACAATCACGCTGGGGAGCTCCCGGGCGGAATTACCGGATCCCCGCTGGAAAATTTTCCCGCAAACCACACGACCCGGCAAAAAGTTTTTCAAATTTTTTCCCGAAAAAATCTCCGGAACACACACTCCGGAAAATTTCCGGTCCGGACAAAATGCGGGGGGGCATCCGGATCTAATCCCTCTCATGATAAAATTCCAAAAAAATCCTGAACAAATCATTAAACCCGGGCTCCTGAGAAAGGTGCACCTCCGGAGGCAATCCCCCTCCGGTGTGGCGGAGGTGCCTACGGTTTTTTCCCCGACGGAGGACGAGTACGCTCTGACGTAAGCCCGGCCCGGAAAACAGGGGTTCCTTTCGATCCGGCCCACCATAGCATAGCTTTTTGGACAACCGGGGCTGTATCGTTGCAGTGCGTGGATATTTCCGGGCACGGCAAGGGTGTTTTTACGTAAGTCAGGGACCGGAATGGTCACTTCCTAAAAACGGGGTGCTGTTTTCTGAAGAGATGGTGTCAATCCGATCCAAAATTGGGCCAATCGGAGGCTGAAACGGGCTCTGTTGGGAGGTACTCAGAAACACGGGATGCCTCCGGAGGAGAGCAGGACGTTGGAGTATCCCCCTCATAACAACCAGAAATTTTTTTCTCCTGCCGGCACCAGACAGCACCACCCACGCCGGGGAGCCGGTCCAAACAACCTTCCCTGCGACCATGACATGCCGCAACCATCCCGCGTACCAAAAAAATTTCCCGCCAAAAAAATCCCGGCCCGGAAACGATCACCGTGCAGGAAATTTTGCAGTTCCTCTTCAAAAAAACCGGTTGGAATTTTTTCCGCAAAAAATTTCCAAAAAAAGAAATTTTATTAACATCCCCGGCCGCATCTCATACCCATGACATCATGTGTACGTTCCGGGCGGATCCTGCCCGGCCTCATCGCACTGGGCATCCTGCTCGTGCTGCTCGCATTCACCGCTGGCTGTACCCAGCAGACAGCAACGCCCGCAACCACCACGCAGGCACCGGCCGGCATGGCAAACCCGGCATCGGTGTACTGCAACGAAGCCGGCGGATCGCTCGAGATCAAAACCGATGCAACCGGCGGCCAGTACGGCATGTGCACCTTCAAAAACGGAACCTCCTGCGAAGAGTGGGCGCTCTTCCGTAACGAAGGGTGCAACCCGGGAGTTGCGGCAGCCGCAACCACGGCAGCGATGGCCGGTCTCGCAAACCCGGCATCGGTCTATTGCGGTGATGTCGGTGGCACGCTCGAGATCAAAACCGATGCAACCGGCGGCCAGTACGGCATGTGCACATTCACGAACGGAACCTCCTGCGAAGAGTGGGCGCTCTTCCGCGGCGAAGGGTGCACGGGCGGCGTGAATGGCGCAGCAGGTGAGAAGAAGATGGTGACCTTCACCGAAGCTGATAACGGCAAGACAGAGAAGATTGCACAGGGCACCCGCTTTGCCGTGGTGCTCAGGGAGAACCCCACCACCGGCTACCAGTGGAATGCAACCGTCTCATCCGGCCTTGAGATCCAGTCCTCCGACTACCAGCAGGACACGGCAGCAGAAGGCATGACCGGTGTTGGCGGATCCCGTACCTGGGTGATCGTTGCAAAGGAATCGGGCGACCAGAAATTCTCGGCAGTCTACGGCCGCTCATGGGAAGCAGTGACCGGTGACGAGACAGCATACTCGCTCAACGTGAACGTAGAAAAGATTCTCTAGGGACAAACCCTCAAAGCAGGCACCGGGGGGTATTCCCCCCGGAATATTCTGCTCTTTTTTTTCCTGCAGCACAACCACCCCGCTGCAGAATGCATCAATACGCTCACGATACCGTCTGCAATTATGGCATGGATCCAGGCAGGGACAGATCCCCGCACCTTGCTCCGGCCGGAGAAGATCGATGCGGGTACCTGCCGGTCGATAACCCGGGGGCCGGGCGAAGGCGGGATCCGGGCCATGCACGATAAGGATTATCCCTTCAATTACCGGAAGTAATCCACCACGTTTCTGAAGAGCTGCATGTTCATCGATTCGCTCGGGATGGCAACCCCTTGCCGCTTCATCTGCTCCTTTACGAGCGGCCAGTCATAGAGGCTGGTAAACTCCATTGCCCGCTCGGGGTGCGGCATCATGCCCAGAACCTTGCCGTCCGCGGACGTGATGCCGGCAATATCTTCCACCGAGCCGTTCGGGTTGTACGGGTACTCCCCGTTTGCCGGGTTTAAGTCCTCGCGGCAGTACGTGAACGCGATCATCCTGCTGCGCCGGATCCGTTCCAGGGTGGCTTTGGAGCAGGAGAAGTTCCCTTCCCCGTGGGAGACCGGGCAGTACAGCCGCTCGATCCCTTTTGTCCAGAGGTTGTCAGCAGCCGGTTTCAGGGTCACGAACCGGCATTCGAGCACGCCTTTCCGGTTGGGCATCAGGGCGATGTCGCGTTTGTACTGCCGGTCAAATGCCGGCACGAGCCCGAGGTTTGCAAGGATCTGGAACCCGTTGCAGATCCCAAGCACGAGGTTGTCACCGGAGAGGAACTCCTCCACATCCCGCCAGAGGTTGTTCCGGACCCGGTTCGCGTACGCGTTGCCGGCGCCGGTGTCGTCACCGTACGAGAACCCGCCCGGGAAGACGAGGAGCCGGTAGTCTGCAAGCAGGACCTTCCTGTCGATGAGATCGTTGATGTGGACGATATCGGCATCCATCCCGGCCCGGCTGAGGGCAACCTGCGTTTCCATCTCGGAGTTGATCCCAAACCCGCTCATGATGAGGGCTTTTTCCGGGATCGGTTCCGGATTCGCGGGTGATTCTGTGCGCCAGGTTGCAGTGGGTGAAGGGGTCATCATCAGTACCTCCCGAATGGTGCCTTGTATTCGCGTTCGAGTTCGCTGACCGGTATCTCGGCAAGCGTTGACCTGCCGGTGATCCGCAGGTTCCTGCCCCCGACCCGGCCAAGCAGGATGGCATCGGCGCCAAGCGTCCGCTCGAACGCCCGCTTGTTGTCGGGCGCAACGGTGACCACAAACCTCCCGAGGGTCTCCGAGAAGAGGTACGTGTCCGGCCGCCGGTCCGCCGGGATCGTGATGTCCATCCCGAGCCCGCCGGCGATCGCGACTTTTGCCAGCGCAACCCCAAGGCCGCCGTGGGTGACCGGGAACGCGGAGGCGATGAGTTCGTGGGAGATGGCATCGGTCATCTGCTGGTACCGGGTTTTCATTGCGGCAGGATCAAGGGCTGGCACGCCCGGGCCGGTAACGCCGAGATGGGCAAAATACTCCGATCCGCCCAGTTCATCGCGGGTCTCCCCGACAACGTACACGAGATCGCCTTCGATCTTCGCGTCCATGGAGACCGCTCTGGTCACATCGGGATGGACCCCGATGGAGGAGATGAGGAGCGTTGGCGGGACCGAGACCCTGATTCGGTTACCGTCCGCATCGAACCCGGAGAAGTCGTTGAACATGCTGTCTTTACCGGAGATGAACGGCGTGCCAAATCCTGTTGCCCCGTCATAGCACCCGAAAGCCGCCGCTTTCAGCTGGCCGAGCCGGACCGGGTCATCAGACGAGCACCAGCAGAAGTTGTCAAGGATGGCGATCGCGTCAAGGGGTACGCCAAGCGCGATGAGGCCCCGGATGGCAGTGTCGATCCCGGCAATGGCCATG
>DUHF01000269.1:807-2519 GCA_013331015.1 Methanoregula sp. | reverse complement strand
CTGCGTATCCTGCTCGGGTTCGTGGTCCGACAGACCGTGAAATACGACCGCGGGATCGAGCCGGTCTTCTGTTATGCCCGGGAGCACTTCTGTCGTCTCCACCTCCGGATCGTACGCGGTGCAAAAGCAGCTGACGAGACGCTTTCGCATATCGGGTTCATCCACCAGTGCAAAAAATGCCCGTACCGAAAGGAACAGGCCGGGCTCCATGCACTCTCGCTGACCTGCCCGCTCTGCGGGGAACCGCTGCATCCGATTGGGCCGCTCTGGCTTGGCAGCATAAGGAGGGACGGCATTATTCAGGAACTCAAAACGCTTGCCGGTACCCAGGATCCCGGCTCAAAAAAGGACTTAGTGAAACTGCTGGATGCCTGCGAAGAGGAACTCCCCACGTCTTCGTTTTACGATTACCATGTACTGGCAAAACGGCTGGGATGCTCGCCGCCAACGATTACAACGGTCATGGAAAGGATAAAAGAATCGGGATATGCGGTGAGCCGCACCCATTTCTCCGGCTATGGCATCAGGACAGAAGCACCGCTCCAGGTCATCCTTGACGCGATCAGTGCTCCGCAATGATCGTTAAGAGATCCGAGTCAACGAGCGTGTGGGTCAGGCCAACCCTCTGGCCCGGGTGCTTGACGGACTTGCCCCAGATCCGGGCATACCGGAATTTCTGGGAGAAGTCCCGGTGGAGCTTGTTGCAGACGTCCTCAACCGTGCTGCCGTTCCGGATGATGAGCGGTTCATCGAGATCGGCCTCACCACCGTGGGGTTTTAAGTAAACCCGCATGAACCCGAGGCAGTCGTAGATGGCATCTTTTGTCTCTTCCAGATGATACCCGGCAGCTGCCGAGATCATCAGGGGCGGGCTTCCGAACCGTTCGGCAATATCATGCTCGATCTCAAGGAACCGTTCCTTGTCCACGAGATCGACCTTGTTGACCGCGATGAAGGCCGGGATATAGACCCGGTTGCCCTGGATGGCATCGATGAGGTCGTCCTGGGTTGCGTTCCCGCGGATCAGGATGTCGGCGTTCATCATCTTGCTCTCGGCAAGGATCGACCGGACTTCCTCGATATCAAGGTCGAGCGTCCCCACTGCGTTGAGCCGCACACCGCCATGGGAACTCTTCTTGATGGTGATGTCGGGTTTGGGGACGTTGATGCGTATCCCGGCATCGTAGAGTTCCTTGATGAGCACATCGAAGTGCCGCTCGTTGAAGACGTCTACGAGAATGATGACGATATCTGCCCCGCGGACAACCGCGATGACTTCCTTGCCGCGGCCTTTTCCCATCGCAGCGCCGGCAATGAGACCGGGGATATCGAGGAGCTGGATCTTTGCCCCCTTGTGTTCGAGGGCACCCGGAACGACTGTTAAGGTGGTGAACGCATATGCCCCGACAGCACTGTCCGTGCCGGTGAGCTTATTTAAGAGCGTACTTTTACCCGTTGAGGGGAACCCGACCAGGACCGCGGTGGCATCCCCGGACTTTTTGACCGAGTACCCTTCCCCGCCGCCACCGGCTTTCATGGCACGGTTGACCGCATCGTCCTTGAGGCGTGCGATCTTTGCCTTGACCCGCCCGATATGCTTCGAGGTAGCCTTGTTGTACGGAGTCTTGACTAATTCGTCCTCAAGCTCCTTGATCTGTTCCTCAAGACTACTCATTCCTATATTAATCCCCCCACGTCCGAGATATAGTTGT
>DUHF01000269.1:0-664 GCA_013331015.1 Methanoregula sp. | reverse complement strand
GTAAAAAACTATAAGTAAAAATATCGCCCATTTAAGTGAGCAACTCTGCTGCTATAGTGTAGTCCGGCCAATCATGCGAGCCTCTCACGCTCGCGACTGGGGTTCGAATCCCCATAGCAGCACTCCGTTTTCATGGTCTTCACATTGCACGGAACCGTTTCACCACGATATCCATACCTTTCTTCTTGATCTCGACCTTGATCTTCGTGTCCTTATACGTAATCTCGTGAATGCCCGTCTTTCCCGACGCAACAAGGCGTTCCAGGGCAAGCATGTCGGTACGGTGCATTCTCTTGAAATCGTCACCTTCATAGATCACTTTTACCATTGCTCTCCTCCATTAAACCTGGTATACTGGACAATTGACCAGTGCGCTTATCAATTTTGCGCGATGCGTGTTTTAACCCCCGTGTACAACGATTACCCCGATTCCAGCGCAATTTCGTCTTTTTTCCACCAAAGGGTTAAATAACGTATCCCGGCATATCCCTATATGAAGAGTTATGGGCAGAGAGAAGATCAAGGTCCCGGTAAAAGTCTATGATGAGTTACTCGCACTCAAGCGTGAGATCCATTCAACGCTCGATATTGCAGACACCATCAGGAAGGCTGAAGATCGCGGTTACATGAACGCTGCCAACTGGATCCGGCAGAACGAGAATGC
>DUHF01000095.1 GCA_013331015.1 Methanoregula sp. | reverse complement strand
CTTGAGTTGTAATTGCCGGTCCCAAGGTGCATGTAGCGCCGGATCCCGCCCTTCTCCCGCCGGACAACCATGCAGAGCTTGGCATGGACTTTTAAGCCGACAACCCCGTACACCACGTGGACACCCTCGCGTTCCAGCGCCCGGGCCCAGCCGATGTTGTTCTCCTCATCGAACCGGGCTTTGAGCTCGATCAATGCGGCAACCGCTTTCCCGTTCTCCCGGGCTTCCATGAGGGCGTTGACGATGGGCGAGTTCGGGCCAACGCGGTATAGGGTGATCTTGATGGCGAGCACGTCCGGGTCATGGGCAGCCTGCCGGATAAAGTTGACCACCGGTGTGAAACTGTCATAGGGCTGGTAGAGGAGGATGTCATGGTGCCGGATGGCCGCAAAGATGTCCCGGCCTTCCGAGAGTTCGAGGGGGAGCGAGGGCTGGAACGGCACGTCCTTGAGATCGGGCCGGTCAAGGCTCATCAGCTGCATGAGATCCGCCATTCCCACCGGGTGGGCGACCCGGTAGATCATGCCCGCCGAGACCCCGAGTTTCTTCTCGAGCATGTGGCAGATACCGTCATGCATGGTGCAGTCGATCTCGATCCGCACCGGTTTTCCCCGTGCACGCTGCTCCATGATCTCCTCGACCGTGGTTAAGAGATCGGATGCCTCATCCACCTCGATCTCGAGATCAGCGTCCCGGGTGATCCGGAACGGGAACGTGGCAATGACCTCAAGACCCGGAAAGAGCATGCTGACATTGGCGGCGATGATATCTTCTAAGAAGATGAAGTGGACCTTCCGGTCGTCCTTTCCCGGCGTGCCATCGGGTTCGGGGAGCCGGACGAGCCGGGAGAAGAGGTTTGTCGGGACCTTGACCCGGGCAAAGAAGTCCTTTTTGTTCTGGTCGCGGACGATGATGGCGAGGTTGAGCGAGAGGTTGGAGATGAACGGGAACGGGTGGGAACTGTCAAACGCGAGCGGGGTTAAGACCGGGAAGACCTCGTCAGCAAAGAACGTGTCCATGGCCGCTTTCTGCGGGGCGGTGAGATCCGGATAACTGTGGAGATAAATGCCGGCTTGTGCCATCCGGGGCAGGAGTTCCTTGTGCCAGCATTCGTTCTGGGTGATGAGATCAGGAAGGAGCATCTGGTAGATGGCATCGAGCTGCCGGGCGGGAGTCATGCCGTCCGGGGGGGCCTTGAGTACGCCCTTGGACAACTGGCGCTGGAGACCTGAGACCCGGATCATGAAGAACTCGTCCAAGTTGTTTGCAAAGATTGCGAGGAACTTGACGCGTTCGAGCAGCGGGTGGGTGGCATCCAGGGCTTCGTCAAGCACATGCCGGTTGAAACGGATCCAGCTCAGCTCGCGGTTTATGTAGAGGGTCGGGTTGTCGGCAAGCAGCTGTGTGGAGTTCATGCGGTCCTATCCTGTGCGGTTGTTGGGGCAGGGAGAAAAAATGCCTGCGGATTCACATACAACTCATGGGTATACCATTACATAAAATCTCCGTCTTATGGCGCATTTTGCCAAAATGCCGGCAGGGGGTAAGATTCCGAAACTTTTTTGATGGCCCCGCCACTACCCGTTGAAATGGTGATGGCGGTGGATCTGCCCGATGAACTCCTGCTTCCGGTGTTCGCTTCCGCCAACCGGCGGCCTGAGATACCCGATATCGGGGGTCTGGCGTGCCGGGCAGAAGGGGCAGAGGGCAGCGTCCACGTCGCCTGCCTTCTCCCGGACCGGACAGTAGTAGATCCCGTCGATGAGCTGCACGGTATCATTGCCGGGGAAAGGGGTGCCAACCGGGTGGCCGGGTTCATTGAGCACGAACATGCAGAACGCAGCAAGCAGGTAGTTGAGGAAGCGGATGCGACGGTCTCCCCCCCCAGAGGTACACTGGCCGGCAACCATCTCCCAGTACGACTGCTGGAGCGGGGTGAGCGGATCGGTCATTGTGCCAAATGCTCCCTGCTGCTGCCGGAGCCGTATGGTCTGGTACGTTCCGAGCAGGTGCTCGTTTATCTTCAGCGTGAGCCGCTCACGGTACTCGGGAGTTAAATCCTGGACCTTCTGGCCAAAATTCCTGCGCATCTGCTGGATGTCGACCGGCGAATACCGGAGAACGAGAAACGCAATCTTCTCCCCGAGCTCGCCGCGGGTGGCAGCCCTGCCAAGGTCTTTGCATTCCGCGGTTATCTGATCGGACTGCTCGTGTGCGTTGCCGGAATCTTTTCGGCCAGAGGAAAACAGGGACATGAAACGGGATGGATCTCCGGATAATGGGTTTTTTGGCCAGGGGCATATAGGTTGTTGTTCAGGTGCTTTAGAAAAAAATGGGTTTCTGTAGAAACGAGCATGAACAATATCGGTTCACACCCGAATGATGAAAATCAGAAGTATTGGACAAAGGGATGGTCCCCCGCGTCAGGGCCCCTCACGGGGCATGGCGGGGCAGATTACCGTATCAGGANNCGAATAAACCGATCTGCCCAGCGAGAAACCGAAGAGGCACCTAAGCGATCCCTCAAAGGGGGTGGGGGTGCTCATACGGGTTGTAGCATCTTCATGGGCATGGTGGACTCACCCGGTTCGTGTGCGTTTCGAGAGAGCCAAAAAATACGTAAAGCCAAAAACTTCTCCCCATAATCATGAAAATTTTCCCGATTCAGCCCGATTTTCATTTACCTGCTCCAATGCCAGCATTTTTCACAGTGAAGATGGACCTCCGGTTTCCATCCCCTATGCCTGCGGTTCATCAGCAACTTGTCCGTTTTTTAACCAGCTATCGGTCATTGCAGGGATTGGAAACAAAACCAAAACTTATCCATTGCCGGTATCATACCCCCCCGGCATGGCGAACAAGTATCTCTTAATATCGGGTATCGTCTCGATAATCCTGGGTATCATTGCCTCATCCTATACCGTAAACCAGGAACATCTTTTCGGATTGGTTTCGACGTCAACGGCACCCTACGCGGAATTTGCAATTCCCTTGATCATCGCCGGAATAGTCCTGATAATTGTTGGATTTGTGCTGGAAAACAAATAAATCCCTCTGAAGAAGATATCGTGGATAATGCTGCAAACTGCTATCTCCCCACTCCCGCAGGTATTGTTGCTCCCGTCCACGGGTGAAGGCAGCGGAGTTCATCGTTTTTGCGAGAGACGGAAGTCGCAATCCCTGCCAGGTATTCCGGGAACGGGAATTTTTTTAGAATTTTCCCTGCAGTGACCGGCAGAAAAAACCCATACTTCCAAAAACAGAGATTTTTTTATTAAACCTGCCAGATGTGGTGCAGGAATATTTTTTATATGCACCACCCCAATACCTGATCATGGTGATTTCCATGAGTGAGTGCTTTATTTGTCAATAACCTGCGCTTTTTAGACACCACGTTACGGGACGGGGAACAGACCCCGGGAGTATCGTTAAACCCGGACCAGAAATTAGAGATTGCAGCCAAACTCGCGGCCGTGGGTGTCGATGTCATCGAGGCCGGTTCCGCGGCAGCCTCAGAAGGGGAGCGGGACGCAATCCGCCGCATAGCGGATGCCGGGCTTCCCTGTGAGATCTGCACCTATGTCCGGGCCCTGCACGAGGATATCGACTTTGCTGCCGATCTCGGCGCGGACTCGGTCCATCTCGTCATTCCGGTCAGCGACCTGCACATTGCAAAGAAGCTGCGCAAGACACGGGAGCAGGTGACCGCCATGGCATACGATGCCGTGGAGTACGCAAAGGGCCGGGGGCTCATCGTGGAACTCTCGGGCGAGGACGCGAGCCGTGCCGACCAGCAGTTCCTGCAGGAACTCTTC
>DUHF01000125.1 GCA_013331015.1 Methanoregula sp. | reverse complement strand
TCCGTGACTCGCATGAACGCGGGGAGAATCGCGAGCGTGCCGCCATGGCGCTGGCAGCGATCGGGAGCCTGAGTGCCATTGCGGGTCTCAAAGAGGTGCTTGCAGCAGAGGCAGAAGACCCGGCGATCCGGTCATCGATCACCGGGGCACTCGGTCGGGCAACAGCATTGTAAGCGGTTACAAGAGCGGATTTCGCCGGGACGGACGCGTCCGCGTCCGGCCGGCGTTTCTGCCCCTCCTTTACGGCAGGCGGAGCCGGTGCTCTTCGAGCGAGTCATCGAAGAACACCTTCACCGTAATCTCCGCGCCTTTCCGGAACGCCCTGAGCCGGTCGTCATAGATCTTCTGGACGTGACGGAGTTTGTTTTTGGTGAAATAGTCCTGTATATATTCCAGAAACCGGATCTCCTGCATGAGGAAGGCGTTCTCGTACTCCTTCACCTCGCGGGCGATTGTCATGCTCTCCTCGTCCGGTATCTCCGCGTCGTACTCCCCGTGATGTTCAAGACCCGAGAACTGACGCCAGTCGACGACTCCCTCCTGGTCAGGTTCGCGGTGGAGCATGTACGGGTAAATCCGGCAGATGGCAAACCGGCGGTCGTAGATCCGGCACCGGCCGTCCTGTAAGAACCAGCAGGATCCCGCCTCGTCGTCCTGCACCCGCAGCGCGTAGCCGGATACGTAGAAGACGCCGTTCTGGTCGCAGAACTCCGGCCCCGGTGCCGGTTCAAGGGCTTCGGGTTCGATCTCCTTTACTTCCCTGACATCCCGGTCAAGGAGGAAGACGTGGCCGTTGAAGGAGCGGGTACAGCATTTCGCGCAGGAGGTGCACCTGAACCCGATATCCCTGATGATCCCCGCGAGGCGTTCCAGCGGGTACTCAAAAAGGCTGTTTCGCTCCTGCGTGAGCGCAATGATCCGGAGGGGAATGGGAGTTAAGGAAATCGTGGCACCTCGTTTTTTAGTACTGGTGCGGCAGGAGGTTAAGGGTCTTGTGCCGGGCACCCTTCTTCTGACAAGGTCCGTGACAGCCGGTACGACCAGATTGTCACGTAGATGACTGCAACCGCGATGATCCCAAGAGCGAGGGGCATCCCCCACGTTCCCGCGACCGCGCTTGCGAGCACTATCAGCATGCCCGCGAGGACAAAGACCGGCCCTCCGTGCTTGTGCGTCTCGTTCCAGACCCTCTCGCTCCGGATGGTCCACGGCAGCCGGATCCCGGCGGTTGTGTTCCGCCGGAGCCAGGGCATCAGGCCGCCAACAACGATGAAGAAGAACCCAAGCAGCACCGGGAAGATTGTGGCCATCGGCAGGTCCATGCCGCTTGAAGAGAGGAGGGTGGTGATCTCGATGCCAAGCAGCAGGCTCACCGTTGCGAAGGTGACGATGGCGTAAATGTCGCGGGAATCGTCAAACGTCACCCGCATCCGGTCAAAGCGGGGAAGGATGATGAGCAGGAAGAGCGTCAGCGTCATGATGGCAGGGAGCGCAAACGCCCCCGCGAGCCGGCCGGTAAACCCGTCCGCTTCCCCGTAGATGTTCCAGTGGACGGGGATGGTCTCCGGCAGGTACGGGAGCGCAGCAAGTGCAACCAGCCACGCGAGCACAACGATCGCGTAGGTGAGCCGCAAAAAGGTGACTGCCCGTTGGGCAACCGGCCCTGCATCCTCCCCCCGGACCTGCGGTACTGCCTGGCGATCGTCCTCTTCTTGTTTCTGTCGGGCGGCAGCCATCGGGCACCAGCCGGCATATTTCCTGAAGATTTCGGATAAACTACTGGTCATTTTATCACCATGGTCTGTATTCCTGCACAGGCTTTTTGGAGGGCGCGGCAGAGTGCCTCCGGTTCGTCGGTCCCAATCCGGAATTTCTTGCCCGATAACAGGAGGATCTCCACTGCCCTGCTCCCTGCAACATTATAGAGCGGCCCGTGCGGTGTCCAGCGGATCCCCCAGCCGTAAATCCATTGGTTGGTCACGGGCGTTGCCGAGATGATATCGGAGAGCAGCCACTCCTTCCGGATAAGCCCGACCGGCCCGAAACGGATCTTCAGTCTGGTATCCGTGACCGAGACGGTCAGCCGGGACATGATCGCAAGAACCACGATGAGGATCAGAAGAACCAGCACCGAAACCAGCACCGTCCCGAAGATGAGCATGGACAAAACGATGAGGATGACCGCCGTGCCTACTGCAGCGAGAATGACACTTCCCCGCTGCGTATGCTCGTACCGGCCGTCCCGCGGTCTGCCGGTACCGCCGGCTTCTCCCGGCGCCGGCACCCGGGTATTCCCCGCAAGAAAGACCGTGCCCGAATCCCCGGTCTGCTTTGCCCGCATAGCGTTCCCGTTCGGGCACCAGCCGAGATACGCGCTGATCTTCTCAACCAAACTCATGATCCTTCGCTCCTGCGCTGCTGCACAACATGGTGCAGGAGCGTGCCTTCGATGCCCAGCCCGAGGAAGATGAGGGCATAAAACCACCCTGCATTGCCGCTGTACGTAACGATCATCAGGGCCATTGTCATGGCGATGGCAAGAATGAGCGCCCCCGCAAGGTATGGCGTTACCCCTCCTGTATAGGGGCCCGGAGATCTCAGTTCTGTAACCTGATCAGCACCCGGTCCGGCCGCCCCTATTGTCCTCATCGTGCCGTGTGCCATCGGGCACCAGCCGAGATACGCGTGAACCCTCCGGGTAATTCCGGTCATTGTCCCACCAGCCCCCTGACTTTCCCGAACAGTTCCTCGGCCATTGCCGTCGGGTCGGCGGTCTTTTCGATCTTCACGCCCAGTTCCGTTGCATAATCCCACAAGAGTTCGATGCATTCCGTGTACCGCGGGCAGCTGCCGCAGTCCCCTTCGTGCTCGTACCAGACCTGCATACCATGCTTCTCCGAGACAAAGATGATGGCCGCGGTGTTGAACGGCACCGATCGACCAAGCAGGATCCCGCGTTCGGCATTGACCGTATCGATTGCGATCTGGTTGGCACAGGCCATCTCCCGCAGGGTGGACTCGACCTTCTCATCCATGGCAAGGAGCGCGTGGGATACCGCCTGCCGGGAGATGCCCAGCCGTTGGGCTATCGCGATATTGGAGATGCCGCTCCTCCGCATGGTCCAGAACCCGAACCCTTTCTCGTTCATGGGCAGAAGCATATGTCAACATTTGTATGTTGACGGTATAAACGTTCCGGCAGACCTGCCGCACCTTCGCCCCGCACGCCAAACCCCGTTATAGTGCCCGTGTCCCATCCTCCGGTATGTCACTGGTCGATCTCATCATCCCGGCCCTCATTGCCCTTGCGATCGGTTTTGCGCTGGGATTTATGTACGTACAAGCCCAGATCTCCGCGATTGAGGCCCGGTACCGTGCCGAGCTGGAGACGTGGAAGCTGGAAGCAACGAGCGGGATCCGGAAGGACTCCGTGAACCGTTCCCGTTCGACCCTGAAGGGCAGGATCGCCGAGCAGATGGCCCCGCTCCTGCCCGAGTTCGCGTTCAACCCTGCCGATGCCCGCTTCATCGGGTCCCCCGTAGACTACATCATCTTCGATGGCCTGACCGATGTTGCTGACGATAAAAAAAAGGAGATCCGGA
>DUHF01000222.1:1282-2991 GCA_013331015.1 Methanoregula sp. | reverse complement strand
CGTGGCTCCATCGCAATCGAATCCAAAAAGGGGGGGATAGGATTTCTCCAGAGCAGATATTTGGAATCGTCAGGACATTTTTCATGAAGGTTGTACCTTCCCTATAACGACTCTTCTCCAGATTACGGATAAGGCAAAATTTAGGAGATGTGAATTTTTTGCCCTGGAGAAACGGAAATGAATATGGCGAGTTTACAAAAACCATGAAGATGCCATAACCTTATGAGCAAACCCACCCCCTTTGAGGGTTTGCCCGGGCGCCCGCTCCTCTCCCTCCCTGTCAGGATCGGCTACGCGAAAAAAGGTCGGTCGACTTTTTCGCCACTCATGTACCGGTTTTGCCGTTCATGCAGACCCTGGGTGGCAGGATTATTCTGATAACGATCCCTCTGGCAGGCGGGGATTTTTTAAAAAAGAGATTTTATCAATCGAATTTCTTCTTGCCCATCGACTCGATGTACATATACTCTTTCCCGACTTCGATGGAACCTTTCTTGTCATCGGGGATGAGGATCTCGAAATTCGAGAAGTCTTTCATGTCCATGAGCTGGGCCATGTCTCCGGCAATGGAGAGTACCTGGCCACTCTTGCGCTCGACCACCGGGACATAGGTCTTTGCTGAAACCGGGGAGACGATGGACCGCTTGACCCCGTCAAAAATCCCAACAGCGTCGATACGGGCTTTTGCCGCACCATGTTTGCCGGGCTTTGATGTGGCAATGGCAACAACCCTGCACGGTTCTTCCTCGATAACAATATAGCGGCCTTCCTTGATCTTTCCGATTTCGGTCTGTTCCTTCATCTGGTTCTCACCTTAAATTTCACAATAGGATAAATGTGATAGTAATTTATCTTTATTGCAATACATAAATACAGCGTAAGATACGGGACATTGCAGGTATGGATTTTTTTGTTGCGTGTGAACAGGTTGCAGGAGAGGTTCACGAGGCGATCCTGCCGTATGTCGGCGAAGCAGCGGGTGGCGAAGTCGTCAAAATGGGCGCCGATCGCACCCCGACAAAAAAGATCGACCAGGTTGCCGAAGATGTGGTTGTCCGGTTCCTCCAAAAGAACGCGCTGTGCAGTCTTTTGATCAGCGAAGAGGCAGGAAAGATCCGGTTTGATGATGGAGAGGGAACGATCTTTCTCGATCCCGTGGATGGTACGTTCAATGCAGTTGCCGGAATCCCGTTTTATGCCTTATCGATTGCCTATGCCAAAAACGGGGTCGTGACAAAAGGTTTTGTCCGGAATCTTGCAACAGGAGAAACCTTCACCGCGGAGAAGGAGAAGTCCGCGTTCCTGGACGGGAAAAAACTCCAGGTCTCCGAAGTCTCATCGCTTGATACCTGCGCCATCAGCGTATACGGGCGCAAGTTCGATCCCACCTGTGTCATGCACCTTGGCCAGAAAATCCGGCGCTGGAGGCTTCTTGGAGCATCGGCACTGGAACTCTGCTATGTTGGTGCCGGCCGGATCGATGCGTTCATCGATCTCCGGGGCACGCTCCGGGTAACGGACGCGGCTGCCGGGATGCTTGTCTGCACGGAAGCCGGGGGAATGGTGACCGACCTTGAAGGGGCAGCAATCGGTTTTCCTGAGGATGTGACGGTCGGCCGCAGCCTGATTGCCACCAACGGCATTCTGCACCACAAAGTGATCGAGTACCTGAGGTGAGGAATAGTGAAAGTGCTCATTGTATCACGGAT
>DUHF01000222.1:0-1183 GCA_013331015.1 Methanoregula sp. | reverse complement strand
GTTGCCGATCTCGTTATCGTTGTCGGGGGAGACGGGACCATCCTCCGCACCATCCAGCAGATGCAAAACCCTGCTCCGGTTCTTGGCATTAACTGGGGTGAAGTGGGGTTCCTTGCGGATCTTGAGCCGGGGGACGCACTGGATTTCATACGGCAACTTCCAAGCGGTTTTTCTGTTGAGGAACGGATGCGGATCTCCCTTTGTATGGAAGACCGATCGCTTGGGGTAGCCTTAAACGAAGCGCTGATCGTGACCACGCGGCCGGCAAAGATGCTCCGCTTCACTATCATTGTGGATGGCGTGATGGCCGAACAGTTCCGGGCTGACGGTCTTTTGATCAGCACTCCCACGGGGTCCACTGCTTACGCCATGAGCGCCGGAGGTCCTATCGTGGATCCCCGGATCCAGGGTTTCCTTCTCGTTCCCCTTGCACCCTACATGCTCTCGTCCCGGCCCCACCTCATCAGCAGCAACCGGAAACTGGAAGTCCGGATTGACAGTTCAAAGCCGGCCCATCTCGTCATTGACGGTCAGCAGACCATCGACCTCGGGACGACCAGCACCATCGGGATAGTCCGTTACGATAAACCGGCACAGTTTGTTGATGTCAAACGGAATTTCTTTGAGAAAGTTGACCGGAAACTCCGGAGACTTTGACCCGGCTCTTTTCTGGCTCGTCCCTGAAGGGAGTTGCCCCGGTTCCCGAGAGCTACGTTGATTGTGTAAGCGCTAAAAAATGTCCTGTGCCAGGCCCTGCAAACCATGGGGGGACGTTCCCGTGACGACCCGGACAATACAAAGGGGAGGGGTTGATCGGTGATCTTCCTGCCTGGAATCGTAAAAGATCTCCTTTTCCGGGATTTTATAAAAAAGGTGATCCCTCAATTCAAGGTACCAGTAATTTTCGTTTCAATTTTTGCTCTGTAGAAACAGGCATGAACCACTGGGGTTCACACCCGAACTATGAAAAACGTTACCTTTTTTTTTTAAAAAAGGGGTCCCCATATCAGGGATCCGGTACGGCAGGTGGGGCGGATTACCGGATATGATATGTACCTGAATTGAGGCCGCCGCGGGAGCGCCCCCGCGGGGGCGGCGGCAGGAATCCGTAATTGGGGGCATGGGGGCATCAGCCCCCATAATTTTTTTCTTACGGGAATCCGTTTTTCATGGGAAAACCTGC
>DUHF01000233.1 GCA_013331015.1 Methanoregula sp. | reverse complement strand
TTCTCGAAACGCACCTGCACGCCGACTTTATCTCCGGTCACCTTGATCTTGCCAGGGCTACCGGTGCGGAGATCATTGCCCCCCGGGCCGCGAACTGCTTGTATCCCCACACCCCGGTAGCGGAAGGTGACGAGATCGTGCTTGGGGATATCCGGTTCAGGGTCATCGAGACTGCCGGNNGGAATAGTCCCGTTGCCCTCTTCTCGGGCGACACCCTCTTTGTCGGTGATGTTGGAAGGCCGGACCTCTTTTTAGGCCGGGCGGAAGAACTGGCCGGGAAACTCTTCGACAACCTGCACGGGAAGATCCTGGCCCTCCCGGACGAATGTGAGCTCTACCCTGCCCACGGCATGGGCTCGCTCTGCGGCAGGGCAATGGCGGCAAAGCGGTCGAGCACCATCGGGTACGAGAGGAAGTACAATCCTGCGCTGAAAATCTGCGACCGTCCCGCGTTCATCACTGCGCTCACGCATAACATGCCCGCAGCTCCCGACCACTTTGCCCGCTGCTCCGAAATCAACCAGAACGGGCCGGCCCTGATGGAGAACTTATCCCGGCCGGTTCCACTCACCCCGCAAAAGTTCTCTGACCGTGTTAAGGGTGACGATGCCGTGCTCCTCGATGTCCGGGGCTACCCGGGTTTCTCGGGTGTCCATATCCCGGGATCCTGGAACATCGACCTTGCCGGGAACTTTGCCACGCAGGCCGGCTGGATCCTCCCGCCGCAAAAAGAGATCTTTTTGGTTGTTGAGGATAAATGGCAGGCTGATACCGCAGCGCTCCAGCTCCGCCGCGTGGGATTTGATCGCATAGCCGGGTTCCTTGACGGAGGCATGCTCCCGTGGGGGATGCTTGGGCTGCCCATCGCACGCGTGCCGGTAGTCACTGCTGGTGAAGCCCACGCACTGGTCAGTTCGGGTCAGGCGGTCCTCCTCGATGTCCGGTCAACCGAAGAGTGGCAGGCTGCCCATGCAGAACAATCGATCCATATCCCGTGGCATGACCTGCGGGCGAGGCATGCCGAACTCGATCCTGCCTGCCAGTACGCGGTGATGTGCAAGGGGGGCCAGCGTGCAAGTATCGCGGCAAGTATCCTCATGATCCACGGTTTCTCCCGTGTCCTGAATCTAGCCGGCGGTTACAGCGCATACCGGCAGGCAGGGTTTGCCCCATGACGCTGCCTGTCCAACTCCAGCGGGGTGGTGGGCGGTGATCGAGTGGCTTCTGATGGCGCGATGGTCGCCGTATCTTGTAGGGGCTGGCATTGGCGTCCTCATCTGGACGGCATTTCTCCTCTCCGACCGTCCGCTCGGGTGCTCGACCGCGTATGCCAAAACGGCGGGCATGGTGGAGGTTGCAGTCTCCCGTGATTCGGCAAAGGCAATGCCGTACTACCAGAAGATCACCCCAACCATTGACTGGCAGTGGATACTTCTCATCGGCATCGTGATTGGTGCGTTCCTCTCCGCGTACCTTTCCGGGACGCTCTCACTCCTCCTCATCCCCCCGCTCTTTGCCGCGCAGTTCGGGATGGACCCGCTCCTTCGCCTTGCAACCGCACTGGTGGGAGGGATCTTTTTAGGGTTCGGTGCCCGCTTTGCCGGCGGCTGCACCTCGGGCCACGGGATCTCGGGAACGCTCCAGCTCTCGCTTGTCAGCTGGGTTGCCGCAATCTGCTTCTTTGCCGGGGGAATTCTGGTTGCAGGACTCCTGTTCGGGTTTGGAGGGGCCGGCGGATGACATCGCTTGCAGCAATACGATCCGGACCAAAACTCCAGCCGGTTCTCGGGCTCGTCACCGGTATCATCTTTGGCTTCCTGCTCCAGAAAGGCGGCGTTACTGAGTACGATGTAATCCTCGGCCAGCTCCTCCTCACCGACTTCACGGTCGTAAAGGTCATGCTCTCCGCGGTCCTTGTCGGGATGATCGGGGTCTTTGCACTGAAGGCAGCCGGGCAGGTCCGGCTCCACTGCCGGGCCGGCACCGCAGGCGCTACCGTTTTTGGCGGCCTCATCTTCGGGGCCGGGTTTGCCCTGCTCGGGTACTGCCCGGGAACTGCCGCGGGTGCCGTTGGGGCGGGGGCACTCGATGCCCTCATTGGTATGGCCGGAATGGTCCTTGGTGCCGGGATCTTTGCCCGCCTGTACCCGCGTATTGAAAATTCCGTTCTCAACCGGGGCGCCTTCCCTGCCGACACCCTCCCGGAACTCCTTGGGGTGCGTCCGGGAATTGTTGTTGTCATTGTTGCCCTCGTCATCACCGGGTTGCTGTACCTGATCGCGGTTGCCGGGTTCTGAAGTGGATCCTTTTTTCTGCACCCTGAAGCGCTGCTGTAAAAGTCCAGGTCAAAATGGGGGCAGCGACCATAATTGAGGACAACCCTGCTCCGGTATCCCCTCCAGGATGCCCGGATGCCAATCAATGAATGAACGCGTGGGTATCGAGACCGGGCTTTTTTGAACGATGTCCGGTCCCTGCCATCTGCTTTGCCGTGATAAGCCAGAGGAGTTCGCCGGACGGTCGCGTCTGATAAGAATAATTCCGGATTTTGGCAAGGGCGCCTTTTGTCATCACGATTCCCGCATTCCCGTCTCCGGAAATGATCCGGCTGATGAGCGAGGAGAGGAGCGGTTCATGACCAACGAGCAGTATTGCCGCTGCATCCGCATGATCATCAATCTCCCGGCAGACGTCATCCGGATCGCCGCCCGGCACAAGAACCTTCCAGATCTTTGGCTTCTTTGGCATACCAAGACCCTCCGCCACAATCTCTGCGGTCTCTTTTGCCCGGACAAGGGGGCTGGTTGCGATGAGATCGAAGACGATATCCTGTGCCGCCATCCATTCCACAACGCCCGCAATCTCATCGCGCCCCTTCTTTGTCAGCTTCCGCTCTGCATCGGTAATGCCGTGACCGGCATCCTCTGCCCTGCCATGCCGCAGGATGAAAAGGTCCATGAGAGGGATTGGTCGGGTGGCAAGAATAAATGTTGGTAAAAAAGAAAATCACTCAAAGAGCCGGTAGTTCGGCGCTTCATCAGTGATCATGATATTGTGCGGGTGGCTCTCGGTCATCCCGGCATTCGTGATACGGACGAACCGTGCCTTGGTGTGCATCTCGCCAATTGTCCTAGAACCCGTATAGCCCATCGCGGACTTGAGCCCGCCGATGAGCTGGTAGATGACCTCGCCAACGTGACCCACGTACGGGGTAACGCCTTCGACCCCTTCGGGCACGAACTTCGTGGCTCCGATCCCTTTCTTCTGGAAGTACCGGTCGCTTGACTCGCCGGTGCTCATGACCCCAAGCGATCCCATGCCGCGGTACTGCTTGTAGCGCCGGCCTTTCATGCTGATGACTTTCCCGGGCGACTCGTCGGTCCCGGCAAACATGCTGCCCATCATCACCGTGTCGGCACCTGCGGCAATGGCTTTTGCCAGGTCACCGCTGAACCTGATTCCGCCGTCCGAGATGATCGGGATATCGGCAGAGCGGGCAACTTCGGCAACATTGGCTACTGCGGAGATTTGCGGAACTCCGGTGCCGGCAACGATCCGTGTCGTACAGATGGAGCCCGGGCCGATCCCGACCTTGATCCCGTCAACATTTGCATCGAGGAGTGCAAGGGCAGCCTCTTTTGTGGCGATGTTGCCGGCAATGACCTGGCACTTCACGCTCGCCTTGATGTCTTTTACCGCAGCAACGACCTTCATGTTATGGCCGTGGGCACAGTCCACGACAAGTGCATCAACCCCGTTCTGGTCGAGGAGTTCTGCACGGGCAAAATCGAACGGGCCGACTGCGGCAGCAACCCGGAGCCTGCCGTCTGCATCCCGGCTCGCGTTCGGGTACTGGCGCTTCTCGAGGATGTCCTGCATCGTAATGATACCGATAAGTCTGCCCGTCTTGTCCACAACCGGCAGGCGCTCGACCTTGTTCGTGTACATGATCTCAAGCGCTTTTTCGGAGGTGATGTTCTCATCGGCCACGATGGGCTTCTTTGTCATGATCGCGGTGATCATCTCGTCGCCGCGTTTCTGGACAATGGCCCGCACATCCCGCCGGCTCACGATGCCGATGATCTTCCCTTTCTCGATGACCGGAACTCCACCAATGCTGTACTGGTTCATGATCCGTTCGGCATCGGAAACGGTTGCCGAGCTCTCGACATACAGGACATCGCGCTCGATAAGTTCCTCGGCCTGCTTGACGAACGTTACCTCCTGAAGAGAGCGTTCGGCGGTCATGTTCCGGTGGATGACACCAATGCCCCCTTCGCGGGCAAGGGTTACTGCCATCGCTGCCTCGGTAACGGTGTCCATCGCGGCGGAGACGAGCGGGATGTTCACGTTGATCTTCTTCGAGAACCGCGAGCGGATGTCCGCTTCGGAGGGTTCCAGCCACGATTCCAGCGGTTCGAGCAGAACATCGTCAAAGGTTAAGGAGAGTGGCACATCCAGTTTCTCGACAAACATAGTTCACCTGACCATGGCAAGCGCGGTCTGGATCAAGTCCTCGCGGATGGTTGCATTCCGGTCCCCGCCGCAGACCATTCCCCGCACGCCGATAATGTCCGGGTTGATACGCTTCAGCGCAGCAATATCCTCAAATTCCAGTGCACCGGCAAGCGCCGTCCCAAGTCCCAGTTTTTTGTTCTTTTCAGTGAAGGAACGGAGCAGATCCTCGTTCATGAACGCAAACGTGCTCTGGCGGTCCTTGATACCGGTATCGATCATGGCAATATCAGCACCACATTCCGCGGCGATGGGGGCCATGTCGAAGGGCGAGATGGTCCCCATCCGCTGGTAATCGGAGTAGGCTGCGATGACGACGAACTTTTTGGGAAATTCGTCTTTTACGGCCTTGACGACCGCATCGATCACATCGTTTGCCTGTTCCGCACCGTCAAATGCCAGTCCGATCTTGATGTAGTCAGCCCCGGCACAGGCCGCCCCGTAGGCCGCAAGCGATGCTCCGCCCGGCTTGTAATCAAAGTCACCGATTGCGGCACTCACCGGTTTTGGAGAGAATGATTTGATCTCGTGGATCACCCAGGGGAAGTTTGCCCCAAGGGATCCTTCGGAAGGTTTCTTGACGTCTACGATGTCAGCGGCGAGGGAGTGCCTTGCTTCGGAGATGGAGCTGGGGCTGACCAACAATTGCATAAAGTTTAATGATCTTTTGACCTAATAGTGGTTTGCGTTCGTCTATGGATCTGATACTCGCAATGGATTTGAAAGAGAATCTGGTCGTGCACGGGAAATCCGGGCACCGTGAGACCTACAAACCGCTGGACTGGGGCTGTTCCCCGACGGCGGATCCGGTCGGGTTTGTTAAGGCCATTGCACCGAGATTCATCTACGTGGCGGATCTTGATCGTATCGGGAGCACCGGTTCCCATGACCGGGTGGTGCGGGAGTGCGCACGAAATGTTGGGTGCTGTTACCTTGACCGGGGCTGCCGTTCGCCGGATGATATGCTCGATGGATTCCATATCAAAAATATTGTCGGGACGGAGACCGGCGGAAAAGATCTCCTGCAGTACCAGGGCGGTCTCTTAAGCCTGGACCTGAAAGGAGGGCGTGTCATTCCGTCCGGGCGTGATCCTGTGACCTTCTTAAAAAAGGCGAACGGCTGGAAGTTTGACGGCTGCATTATCCTCAACATCGGTGCGGTGGGGACGGAGTCCGGCCTTGATCCGGAAACCCTTGCAACAATGCGGGCTGCATACCACCAGAAATTGTTCTGGGGCGGGGGTGTTGCCACGCCCGACGATCTTTTCGCGCTCCGTGATGCCGGGTTCGATGGTGCCATCATTGCAACCGCACTCCACAAGAAAAAGATCCCGCTTGTCTGGATCCGGCGGGGGAAGATATGTTAATCACGCTCGAAGGAATTGACGGGAGCGGGAAGAGCTCGCTGCACGAAGCGCTCAGGGAACTCCTCACGGATCTCGATGTGCTCTTCACCCGGGAGCCCGGCGCAACATGGGTCGGGGACCAGGTACGCCGGGCGATAAAGGAGCAGATCGATCCGGTGACCGAGGCAACGCTCTTTGTTGCTGACCACGCGGCCCATCTTGCAAAAGTCGTCCGCCCCGCTCTTGCGGAGGGCCGGCTCGTCATCTCCGACCGGTACAGCGACAGCCGGTACGCGTACCAGTCGGTGACCCTGCAGGGAATCGTTCCGGATCCGGAGAGCTGGATGCGGGCCATGCACAACGGCTGGACGATTGTTCCCGACAAGACGTTCCTGTGCGTGCTGCCCGTGGACGAGGCCCTCCGTCGCCTCAAACCCGACAGCCAGCGGG
>DUHF01000111.1 GCA_013331015.1 Methanoregula sp. | reverse complement strand
GCCTATGCCGATGTCTTCATCTCCGCAAGCCCGAAGTACACCAGACAGCTCACGAGCGGGGGATACTTTGTTGACGGATCTGTCAAGACCCTCACGACCAACTACGTCATCGTCATCGTCCCCGCAGAAAATCCGGCCGGGATCGCCTCACTTGCAGACCTTGCGAAGCCGGGTGTGAAAATTGCCCGCGCCGCCGCTACCGTGCCGGTCGGGATTGCATCGGACGCTGCGATAGGGAACCTTGCAGCGTCAACCTATGGCCAGGACTGGAACGACTCGGTGAATAAAAATACCGTAACCTACGAGACATCGGAGCCTGCTGTTGCAACCAAGGTCGCACTTGGCGAGGTGGATGCTGGGTTCGTCTATGAATCTACCGCAACAGCGGCAAAGACCGGAACGTACATGACCGTTGAGATTCCAAAGAGCGACAACTACCTCCAGACCTACTCGATCGCGGTCCTTGAAGAATCCACAAAAAAGACCGCGGCAGAGGACTTTGAGAAGTACCTGCTCTCTGATGCCGGCCAGCAGATCCTCCGGGCCTACGGGTTCAGGACACCCTGATACCTTTTTTGTGATGTATACCATACCTGTTGTACCTGATACTCCCTGAACTGCCTATGATCCCGGCTCCTGCATCCTCCCGCTCACTCCGGTCCATCCTTGCGACTGCCGGAGCCGCACTTCTCATCCTTGGTGTCACCTCGTACCTGGTACTTCCCATCATCGCCCTCTTCTTCCGCACAACGCCCGAACACTTCCTTGCATCACTTGCCAACCCGGAGGTCATGAGCGCCCTCACCCTGAGCCTCGCCACCTCGGTTATTTCGCTCCTGATCGTGATCCTTGTCGGCACCCCGTTTGCGTACATCCACTGCCGGAACACGTACCCCGGCAAGGTCATTGTTGATACTATCATCGACCTCCCGCTTGTCCTTCCCCCGGCGGTTGCGGGTATGGCGCTCCTTGTGCTGTACGGCAGGGTAGGACTCATCGGAAAGTACGCAAACATGCTTGGCATCTCCATTGCGTTCACCACGCTTGCGGTGATCATGGCGCAGATCTTTGTTGCTTCCCCGTTCTACCTCCGGCAGGCAAAGTCCCTCTTCGACCAGCTTGACCCGGCGTATGAACTGACCGCCCGGACGCTCGGGGCATCACCGGCCCGGGTCTTTTTGAAGGTGGTTGCCCCCCTAACTGCCGGGGGGCTCGTCTCCGGTGCCGTCATGACCTTTGGCAGGGCGCTGGGAGAGTTCGGGGCAACGATCATGTTCGCCGGCAACCTGCCGGGCGTCACCCAGACGATGCCGCTTGCCGTGTACGTGAACCTGGCAGGGGACTTCAATGCCGGGCTCACCATCTCGATTCTGCTCGTCCTCATCTCGTTTGCGATCATGATCGCGGTCCGGTACTTTGCAAAAACGGAGGTGCCGCATGCTTGAGGCAACAATACAAAAACAGCTCCGGGACTTCACGCTCAACCTCTCGCTGAACGTTGATGACGGCAGCATCCTTGTGCTGATGGGCGATAATGGTGCGGGAAAGTCCACGACACTCAACATCATTGCCGGGCTCGTTGCACCGGATGCCGGTTCTATCCGGTTCAACGGCTCCGTTGTCTTTGACTCGGAGACTGGCATCGATATCCCGGTCGAGCAGCGCCGCATCGGGTACGTTCTCCAGCGGTCCGCAGTATTTCCTCACATGACCGTTGAGGAGAACATTGCGTTTGGCCTCAATGCCCGCAATCGCAATGCTGCGTTCATTCGAGTGGAAGTCGGGCGCTGGCTTGACCGGATGAAGATCCGGGAGCTGGCCGGTATTAAGGCTGCGGGGCTCTCGGGCGGCCAGAAGCAGCGGGTGGCGCTTGCCCGGGCACTCGCAACCGGGCCGTCGCTCCTTATGCTGGACGAACCGTTCTCCGGGCTCGACAGCGAGAGCCGGATGTCCGTGCGCGAGGTGGTGCGGGAGTGCGTGGCCGACCTGAAGATCCCGTGCATCATGGTGACGCACCGGATCGGGGACGCAAAGGCAACCGGTGACCATGTCTGCACGATCCGCCGCGGGGTGATCACCGGCAGCGGCGACATTGGATCGTGCTGGTGAAGGGACCCCCAAAATACGACCGGATCTGCCCGGTTCACCGGAACACCCCAGAACGGCTGCCCGGGCCCGGAGGGGCGATCTGTCCCCAAACAGTTCTATACAGGCCGGTCAGAATGCCCATTTTCCGCCCGGATTCACAAAATATCCTCATTCCAGAGCGATTGCGGTAACTTCCGAAAATACCCCCCCTTTCAGGCCGGTCGGCCCGGAAAAATTCCATGCATCCGGGACCGTTAGCAACCCGGATTATTCCAATACCCCGAATCAGGCCGGTTTACCCCCTCACACCCCTCATTTGTACCCCCACCGTCAGAGGGGATGTCACCACCGACGTTACCATTGGCCGGAACCACGAGATCCCCTTCCAGGACCACAGAACCCCGCTGAGGTCCCGAACGGCTGCCCGGGCCCGGAGGGGCGATCTGTCCCCAAACAG
>DUHF01000310.1 GCA_013331015.1 Methanoregula sp. | reverse complement strand
AATCTTATGGATTTCTGGAACCTGTTTGCCTACCTTGCAGGATATGGTATTGGAACCCTGCTGGGCATGGAGATTGAGCGGATGATCTCGCTCGGACATGTAATTGTCCGGCTCATCACCCCGGGAGATCCACAACCGATGATAACAGACCTGTCAACCCTGGGTTTTGGCATGACCCGGATCGAGGGATCCGGCAGTTTCTCATCAACGGTGAGTATCATATTCATGATCGTTCCCCGTACGGAACTTGCCCGCCTGCTCGGGATCCTGTCAACCCGGTATCCTGATATCCTCTATACTGTTGAGGATGTTCGGAACATGAAAGAAGGGGCACGGGTCTTTCATAAGGAGGCCCGGACCCGGATCCTGGGTTTCTTTGGCCTTTAGCCGGTTTTTGATCTGTACGATACAAAGGTCTATTATCCAGACATCCTGAGTATTCGTCAGGGATCAAAAATGAAGAACCCTCAAGAGAACTCCGGTATAAAATCTATCCCCCTGTTCAGGGTAGAAACGGGGAAGGTGGAAAACGTTTCACTTCTCCAGTTGACTGAAGAAGAATGGCAGGCCCGGCTCACGCCCCTACAGTATGATGTTGCCCGGAGGAAAGGGACCGAGTACGCGTTTTCCGGGAAATATCATGCCACAAAAGAGACCGGCATCTACCGGTGTGCCTGTTGCGGGACGGATCTCTTCACTTCAGGAGAAAAGTTTGACTCCGGCACCGGCTGGCCTAGTTTCTCTGCACCGGTATCGCCCCTGAACATCCGTACGCAAGCTGATCGGAGCGGCGGGATGATCCGCATTGAGGTGCTCTGCTCCCGGTGCGCGGCGCACCTTGGCCATGTCTTCGATGATGGCCCCCCACCCTCCGGCAAACGCTACTGCATGAACTCGGCGACCCTGGATCTTAAAAAGACCGGCTGATCCGTGGACAGTCACCCTAAAAAAATCGGTCAGGATTACCCTCTATGCGCATTGGCTACCCCTGTCTCAACCGCTCGATCGGGTGCACGCCATCAAAGACCTTCCGGCTGGCGTCCTATACCGAAGAGCGTCTCGAAAAAACGATCGCGGCCAACCTTTCCTGCTTACAGAAGATCCTTTTGTATAACGTGGAGCACGGGCTCCTCTTCCTCCGGATAACCTCAGACCTTGTCCCGTTTGCCTCCCATGAGATCTGCACGTACCCCTGGCAGGAACAGTTTGCCGAGATCTTCTGGGATCTGGGGGACTATGCTAAAAAACACGGTTTTCGGATCTCGATGCACCCGGACCAGTTTGTCCTTCTCAATGCGCCGGACCCGGGTGTGCTTGAGCGGAGTATCGATGAACTGGCATACCAGTCATCGGTTCTCGACCTGATGGGGCTTGACCGGACGGCAAAAGTGCAGGTCCACGTTGGGGGTGTGTATGGCAACAAGGAGGCCAGCATGGACCGGTTTGTAATGAACTACTCGCGGCTGGATCAGAAGATACGGGCACGGCTCGTCATCGAGAACGACGAACGGCTCTACTCCGTTGCCGACTGCCGGAATATTCACGAGCGCACGGGTATTCCGGTCATCCTTGATACCTTTCACCATTCCCTGAACAATCAGGGCGAACCGGTTGGGACTGCTCTTTCAATTCTGGCAAAAACCTGGGCAGAGCACGACGGTATCCCCATGGTGGATTACAGTTCCCAGCAGGAAGGAAAGCGCCCTGGTGCGCATGCGGAGCACATCGTACCCGTGGATTTCTCTCAGTTCCTTAACGACTCCCGGCCCTCTGACTTCGACATCATGCTCGAGATCAAGGATAAGGAAACGAGCGCAAACCTTGCGCTTGGCCTTGCAGCGGACGATCCCCGGCTCGTGACCCACACCGGGTAGACCCGCGGGTTTTTATCCATCTCTAAATTCAATAGAATGCAGAACAATGGATATCCTGATTACTTCTCTTATCGGCATCGCGCTTGCCATGGACTGTTTTGCGGTATCGCTCGCCCTCGGGACGCGGACGAAAGCCCGGCTTCTCCCTGCGTCACTCATCATTGCAACCTCCTTTGGTGCCTTCCAGGGCGGGATGGCCATTATCGGCTGGATTGCCGGTAACGGGGTGACAGGGATCATATCCGTCTATGGTCCCCCGTTTGCGTTCATCCTGCTTGCCACCGTTGGCGGGAAGATGATATGGGAAGGGTTGAAGGGGGAGCATGACGATGATTCCATTCCATATGGTATCCGTTTCGTGCCGATCATCGTCCTCTCATTTGCAACCAGCATAGATGCGCTTGCCGTTGGGGCAAGTTTTGGCCTGCTTCGCTTGGAGATCTTGGCACCCGCTCTCATCATAGGGCTTATCAGTTTCGTGTTCGGGTTTTGCGGGGTTCTCCTGGGAAAACGCCTCGTCGATGTATTTGGACACAGAACTGAGATCCTCGGGGGCATTATTCTGATCCTGATTGGACTCAATATCCTAGCCGGTCACCCGTTCGGTTAAGGAGGAGAAAATGCCCGGTATTCAGGAGTATATCGTCACCTTTATCATTTAAAAAAAGGTCCCCATCATGCAACGATATCTGGTATATCTGGCAGGTTCCCTTGCGATTCTCCTGGTCCTCGTGTCCGGGTGCACGTCACCGTCCACACCTGCGGATCCTGCACCGCTGCCGGCTGCCGCTTCCTCATCAGCCACGACACCGGCCGCAAGTGCTGACCGTGGCGCAAATTCCCTGACGCTGAAGGTCGGCGATCTCACCTTCGGCTCGCAACTTCCGGATATCCACACCTGCAAAGGCGCCAGCGAATCGCCCGGTGTTGCATGGGACGGTATCCCGAGAGGTACCAAAAGTCTTGTCCTGATTCTTGATGATCCCGATGCCCCCGCAGGAACGTTCACCCACTGGATCCTCTATAATATTCCCCCAAAAAAGGGCAGCCTTGGCCCCGCCCAGACCAATGCCAAGGTGCTTGCAAACGGGGCCCAGCAGGGTGATACGAGCGCCGGGTCCCGGGGGTATTACCCGGTCTGCCCGCCGATCGGGTCCACCCACCGCTACGTCTTTTCCCTCTATGCCGTGGATATGGATATCGCTCAACCCACCGCCAACCGGGAATCGATCGACTGGGCACTGGATGGCCATACTATCGCCAGGACTGAACTGGTGACAACCTTCACGCGGTGACCCGCGGGGTTGTGCTGGCGGGAAACGGTAATCTCTGTTTTTTTTGTAAAGCTTGGGTGAACCCCCCTCTCCCGCCGGTGGACTGCAATGATTTATCATCTTCATGGTTCATCATTACTGCAGGCACCGGAACAATGGTTTTTTTGGGAGGATGAGAGATGATTACGCTCCGGTATTACCGGATATATGACATAGGGCGGGAGATCGATCTCGACTGGCTCGAGAAAGCGCTTGCCCAGAATTATTTTACCGCGCGGACGAGTTTTGTCAGGGTCAAGCCCAAGTCCATCATGCTCGAAGACCCGCCGCTGATGATCCAGATGAACCCGATACGGGTCGAGCGTGACGGCCGGCAGTTCGAGTTCTCGGTTCAGGCCCGGGTTTTCGATATGGGGGCAATAAGTTTCTGCTTTGTGCACGAGAACAAGGACGCGGATCTTGCAGAACTCGGGGAGATCGCGTTCCTCTTTGCCGGCCAGGAAGGGCTCTCGGATTTCTATGTGCAGTACCTCAAAACTTTAGCCGAGATCGTCCGGCCGCACATCAAAAATTTCTCCATCAACCCGGACTTTTATGAGGATTATTCAATCTATGTTACCGACCGCCGGAACGATGCGGTAGATCCGGTTCCCCTGCTGATAGGGGAGAAGGTCAACATCTCACCCCAGATGCGCGAAGAGATCATCAAGAACTCCCTCAGTTATACCACTGACGATCTCACCATCCTCTCGTGGGATTCGGCCCTCATCTGCAACCCTGAGAGTCCGACCGACCTCATCGACCTGATTGAGTTTGCCAACGTGCAGGTGCTGGAACTCCGCAACTATGATGAGGAACTGACCCGTGAGATGGAGAAGATGTACGATGAGATCGAGCGGGCCGACCGTCTCTCCTCTTTCAGCAGGGGCCGCCAGTACCATGCGATCATGGCACGGCTCATGGAGACCTCGGCGGGCATCTCCGAGACTATCGAGAAGGTTGACAACCTGATCAAGGTCACCGAGGATATCTACTATGCCCGGGTCTATGCCACGGCATTAATCGTGCTCCGGAGCCGGCAGTGGAGCGAGAGCGTGAGCCGGAAGATCGAGGTCATCCAGGGGAACTATTCGATGCTCTCGGACGAAGTCCGCATCCAGCACTCGAACTT
>DUHF01000031.1 GCA_013331015.1 Methanoregula sp. | reverse complement strand
TTCCAGAAGCTCCTGGGAAACCAGAACGCAATCGCAGACTACCTCGAAGGTGTCTACGAGGACATCTACGAGGGAAAAGTCCCGGCAAGCGATATCGATGCCCTTGTTGCCCGAAATTTCCTGCGCCTTGTGGCTACCGCACCGGACAATGAGCGGGAGGTCCGGTTCTTCTTCTGGTTTGCCGACTTCTTCCATACGCTCGACCGGTACCCGGAGGCGTTCGATGCATTCCGGCGCGGCACTGCCCTTGCGGGAGAACAGAACCTGGACCTTGCAGTCATCCTTGCCGGGTTTCGGATCTCGGAGGGGCATATCCTCCTGCACCTCAACGATCTTGCAGGGGCAAAAGAGGCATTTATCAGAGAGGGGCAGGCAAAAGGCATCGGCCCCTTTGCAAAGGCAAAGAGCCTCTTTGGGGCCGGGGAGGCCGAACTCATCATGGGGAACCTTGCGCCCCCGCTTGCCCCGGCACGGTTCACGCAGGCATATGAACTGTGCGGGAACGCGGATCCTGCCGGTGAGGATCCCGACGTACAGGAGCTCCGGGCGGACTGCCTGCGGAGGACCGGGGCGATCCACCGCGTGCTCGGCCGGCTGGATGATGCCGGTGCCAGTTACGCCGAGGCCGGGAAGATCTATTACAAGGGTATCCCCCGCGGCCTTGTCTGGCTCCGGCACGAACAGGCCGAGCTGTTGCGGGCCCGTGTCTTTGCCTCACCCGGGGATTCCGTGGCAAGTCTCCTCTCCGAGGCGGCGGCTTCATACGAGGAGGCAAAGGCAGCATCCCAGCGGATCCGGAACATCAACTGGTATGCCCACGGCCTCATCGGGGAGTGCGAGCTTGCCCGTATCGCCCATACACGGTTCAACAAGCCGCTGCCGGGCAATCTTGACACCAAGTACACGAACGCCTTTGAGATCTACTGCCAGATCTCGTCCCGGTGGGGGATCGTCCAGACGTTCATCTCGCAGGCCCTCCTCTACCACGGATCTCCTGAAGAGTTCCGGGACCGGTATGCCATCACTGCCGACAAGATCGAGCAGGCGGAGCGGTTCAGCACGGAGCTCGGGCTGAAGCGGGAGCTGGATCTCATTAAGCGGATCAAGGCAGCAAAGGCCACGGTTCCGGAACTCAACCCGCTGGTGTTCTTCTAACGATGCCGGAGGGGAGATCCCGCCCGCCCTTTTTTCACTTTCGCATCGCCCGGCCCCTCCCTTTATCCTGCCCCTGCAACAATGGATGGATATGGCGACAAAGAAGATCGGGACCGTCTGCGGGACCTCGTGCAGCACCTGCGACCACCACAAGAAAGAATGCCCCGGCTGCGATGAGACCAAAGGAAAGCCGTTCTGGACTGCGTTTATCGGGATTGACCGCTGTGCAATCTACGATTGCTGTGTCAATGACCGGAAGCTCCCGCACTGCGGGAAGTGCCCGGACCTGATGTGCGAGAGGTTTGAGCGGATCCGGGATGACCCGAACATGAACGAGGCCGAAGCAACGGCCTGCCTTGCGGCGATGGAGAAGGAACTCCGGGGCCGGAGATAGGCCCGGTGCACCCCCCGCCCTTATAGGACAGGCGGGTATCCTCTTTTTCACACTCCCCACTTTCACGCCCCGTATCCTGCATCTTTATGCTGGTGCGGCAGGGACGGGTGTGTATGACAAAGAAAAAGATAGAGACCGTATGTGGATTCTCGTGCAGCGACTGCGACCACCATAAGAAAGACTGTCTCGGCTGTGAAAAGGTAACGGGGAAACCGTTCTGGACAGCTTTTGTGAATATCGACCAGTGCCCGATTTACGAATGCTGCACGACCATGAAAAATCTCCCCCACTGCGGGAAATGTCCCGAGCTTGTCTGCGAACGGTTCACCCGGTTCAACAACCCGGAGATGACGGCCGGGCAGGCTGCTGCGGCGCTTGCAGCAGCTGAAAACGAACTCCGGAGCCGGAAATAACGGGAGGGATGAACAGGAATTTCAACCGGTTCGTGAAACGTTGTAACGATGCCTCTCCTGCACGAACCGGACGTCAGTCTTGAAGACGTGAGGCTCCGCTCGCTGTCGATCTCGTCGCTTGAACTCGACGTGGCGATCCGGGTGAAGAACCGGAACCCGCTTGGCGTAATCGTTCAGGAAGTTCCGTTCAAGGTGCTGTGTCAGGACGGTTCTACCAGCCGGCAAATCGCAGCAGGAAACACCGGCCGGGTGACAATTTCGGCAAACGACGGCACGCTCATCACGGTCCCGGTCCGGTCAGAGAACGCCGCCCTCATCGGGGCGCTTGCCGCGTTTGTCATGAAAGGAGCCGTGCTGGTCACCATCCGGGGGACTGCCGTCATTGACGCGGTCCTCTTCGGCTGGTCGGTGCCGTTCGAGAAGACCGTGCCGGTCACGATGGAGCAGGTTGCGGATTCGCTGGCAAAGAAGTGAGGGGCGGGCCCCCTCCGGAAAATGAAAAGGGGAGGATCGACCGCTGACCCCCCGCCCAATAATTTTCAAAAACGATCGGACCCCCCTGCCTCATGGTGGGGGGGTATGCGGGAGACCCCCTCCCCCCTTTGTCTCCCGGGGACCCCCCCACTCGAATATGGGTAGCAGGCCGTTTTCCCCACTATCCCCGGATTTCCACGAGAAATACAGCGCTGGCGCGTGGGAAAATGTGAGCCTTACTCAAATCCGGGGAGGGGGGTCGGCGGGTAACCCCCCCCTTGAAAATTTTTCAAAACGCAGGGACCCCCCGGGCATGGGGGTGGGGGGTAGGAGGGTGTCACCCACCATTATGTTGCATGGGGTAAGCTGAGGTTGTTTCACATTTCCAATTAAGGTTCGATTGATCCGGAAACGATTTTCAATCGCGATCGTGATCGCGATTAAGATTTTAAAATCATAGTATGCTGAAAAAATTTTAATCAAAGTCTGCCAGAAATTTTTCAATCAAGGTGTGGTTGCGAAAAGTTAAACACATCTGAATCAGTCCGAACGATTAATATACGACGGAGAAAGGATCGCGAATACGGTTTTTCAATCACGGTCTGGTTGAAAATTTAAAATCAAGGTCTGCTGAAAATTTTTCTATCAGGGTTTGATGGAAAAATGAAAATCACGGTTTGATTGATTGGTGAAAGGATTTCAATCGGGATCGTAATTGCGATTGGAGTTTTTTGTTCTTGTAGAAATTATCTGTGAATTAAGACGCTCTCGGGTGCTCCGCTTGCGCTCTGCCCCCGCCGCTGGGGCATCCCCCGCTGAGCGATGACGACATATTACCTGTAACTTAATTCGTCCCATCGCAATGTGCCCCGTCCCCCATAGGGGGACTGGTGGCACAAGAGGGGGGCATCATATTATAGACCGTCACGAGTACCCCGTTTTGGCAAAAATAAATACGCAGATTGTGCGGCCAGATTGCGATACAGGCCATGTAAATATCCCGGTTTTCCTCTTTCAAAATTTATTCAGCGAAGCCCATCTACTACCCCATCCCATGATGGTATGTCAAAGGGCGCCCCGCGACAAAAGCAGGAGAGGTTCGGGGAATCTCTCCGGTAAAAAACCAAAAGGAGATAAAAACATGGCAGATTTTACCACAAGCAACACCACGAAAAGCGCGGTCCGCAAGCTCGCGGAACCGCTCGCAGATGTGACTGCCTTTGACAACATTGTCCAGGGCGTAGTAACGAACAACCCCTTCCAGTGCACGACCTACAATGCAGGAGGGAGCGACCACCCGGGGGTAGAACGCAGCAGGCAGGGCTACACCTCACGAATCGTCTATCAGGACGCAATGGCGAAGACCGTTGCCCTGATTACGGTTCGGGCACCGACCATCGCGGCCTTCACCGCAGCTGCAAACCTGATCGTTGTCGATACCGACCTCGCAACCGCCCTTGGCGGAACACCGGTCCGGGACACTGGCAACGAGAAGTACGCGGCTACCCTGCGGTGCCACGATGTCAACGGCGAGATCTACTTCGTGAACTTCAGCCGTGAGCAGGTAACACTCACTTCGTTCTCGGACGAGGCGATCCGGAACAGGGTCGAAACGTGGGCGGATACCGTCGCGGCGCTGGGGTGAGTGACGCAAGAAGAACAAACGGGGCGGGGGATTTCCCCTGCCCTATATCACTAATAAATAACAGAAGAGATTTGGATTGAAAAAGTAGGGTTAGAAATTTTTATAATTCTGATTTTTACCCAAAATTTATCTTTGCGCCCGTATACTGAGAATTGATCACAATGCCGATGACGAGTGGATGTATTTCATTATACAATTTTAGGAGTGAATTTAGAGATCTTAATAATTTAAGAACAAGGTTAAATAACTATCACTCTTCACGCGTGGAAAATCGACGAAGATTAACATCTGCATTGCGTTTAAATAAATCAATTGGCCGATTGGGTAATGGCGTCGAGATATTATCGGGAATTATCTATGATGAATATCTAAAGACGACTGGAAGAGTTGTCCGTGAGGAGGATAGTGATGATGAGGATTCAGATCCAGAGTTCTGTGTGATTACTGAACCATATGTTGATGTGAGGATTGGCAACTTCTGGATATTGAATAATGGCTTATTAATTTCAAATAAATTAGCAAATCGGCATTTCATATCAGATTTGATCGGAAAGGCGCTGGATGTAGAAATAAAACCCTGCGAAATAAATATTCGAAGAGTAGCAGAGGATTATCCAGAAAATTGGGTTGGGGGAATTATAGATAGAGAGGGAAATTGGCAAAGTGGAACACTATACGGTCGTGATCTAAGAAATGACAATCTAATTGGTAGTGAATTCATTACTTGCACAAAAAACCAAGTTGGGGGTTTCACAGAATATTTTGGAGCGGGACCAACGAAATTTAAAGTTTCAAGAGATAGCAGTGTTCTAGTTTATCTATCGTGGCGGACAACAAGAGATCCCTTTATCGGATTCATTAACCAAGAAATATCACCGTATCTTGTTCGACCTGAATTTAATTAATACCCGATATAGTCACTAATAATTTTCTCGAGGTATTCATAATTTTTTAGAACAACTTTCATGGTTTTATCTGTAAATGTTATTGTTGCATTTTTATCCACTAAATTGATTTTCTTTTCTTTACAAATAGGATCAAAATTTCTCACAACATCACAAACAATGAAACCATTAATTTCTTGAGTGTTGTTAAAAGAACAACTTTTTACTATGTCTTTGATACCTCCAAAAATGATCAAGTATCCTAATAAATCGTTTAACTGCTTATAGCCCAGTCTTAAATCATCACCAAGAGAGATCTCCAATTCAAAAATTGATGGTAGGTCAGAGTTGCTTTCATTCTCATCAACCGATAAAGATTCAGATAACGATGAAATTTGAGCGTTTATTCGACCCCCTAAAATGTTGGATTTCAGAACTAGTAAATCGGGTCTGATGGAGATTTTTGAAAGTTCATACTGTGGAAATCTATTTTTCAAAGTTTCAAAAATGTCAATAGACATCGGTTCTGGATTAACAGCAAACGAAAATTTATAAAAAAGTCTAATTTTAAAATTCTCATTAAAAATTTTTATCCGGTGGCTTCTTAAGAAAATACGAACCCTCTGCTGACAGAAGTAGATGAGAAACCCGCATATTCCAGTTGTGATAATTCCAATGAATATTGGGAGACCGATATCCTTGAAAATATTGATTTCATCACCGGACATGAAAAATTCCTGAAACCGCGAATATCTGAACGGTAATCATCCGAACGGATCTCTATCGAATTCCTAGTAGTATAGATGATGGAATTATCCGATGTTATATTTTTTGAGGGGAAAAGAAGATCAGTGCGGGTTCAGAGAAATAACAATTGAGTTATCAGGAAAGTCATATCCCCTTCTTCCCTTTCCCCTTCCCACCGGTGCCAAACAGCTCATTCACCATCTTCACGGCACACAAATCCCCGCACATCGAGCAGGTATCGGTCTTGCCGTCCCGCTCATGAATCTTCCGGGCATGGTCACCGTAGAGCGCGAGCCGGAACTGGGCGTCCCAGTCGAGTTCGTGCCGGGCCTCTGCCATCTGCACCTCGCGATCCATTTTCCAGCCCCCGTGCTTCCGGACGGTGTCGCCGACATGGGCGGCGATCTTTGCCACCCGGGTGCCCTCGATGATGTCTGCAACATCAGGGAGGGCGAGGTGCTCGCTCGGCGAGACCATGCAGAGGAAATCGGCGCCGTTCATGCAGGCTGTTGCCCCGCCGATGGCTGCGACAATGTGGTCGTAGCCCGGCGCAATGTCGGTGACGAGCGGGCCCAGCAGGTAGAGCGGGGCATGATCGGTGATCTCCTTGATCATCCGCACGTTGTAACCGATCTGGTCAAGCGGCATATGGCCCGGCCCCTCGATCATCCGCTGGACGCCGGCCTCCTGCGCCCGTTTTGCAAGGGTGCCAAGCGTCATATACTCGACCGACTTTGCCAGCTTCTCCGCGTCCTGCAGGCAGCCGGGCCGCATCCCATCCCCGAGGCTGACCGTCACATCGTATTCCGCAAGGATCTCCAGCAGGTAGTCGAACTCGGCATAGAGCGGGTTCTCCTCCTCCCGCTGCACCATCATCGCGCAGTGGAACGCCCCGCCCCGGCTCACCACACCCATCATGCGGGGATCGGCCTTGAGGGCGGCAAGTGCCTGCCGGTTCACCCCGCAGTGGAGCGTTAAGAAGTCCACGCCCTGCTTGCAGTGCTCGCGGATCACCTTAAAGAGAAGATCGGGAGTGACATCCCCCGCGTTACCCGCACGGCGCACGGCCTCGTACACGGGCACCGTCCCGACCGTGGTGTCGAGTTTGAGGATCCTCTTCCGGATTGCGACCAGATCGCCACCGGTAGAGAGATCCATGAGGGCATCGGCGCCGTTTGCAAGCGCCGCCTTTCCCTTCTTCTCTTCAAGGGCGGGATCGCACCGGCTGCCCGAGGTCCCGATGTTCACGTTCACCTTGACCGTGCATCCCTCTCCGATGGCGCAGGGCCGGTGCTTCCGGCCTGGGTTCACCGGCACAACAACCCTGCCGCTTTCTATGAGACGGGCCAGCCGCTCCGGTTCCATTCCTTCCGCTTTCGCCACGGCTCCCAGTTCCTTTGGGATCCCCTGCTGGCACCTGCGGATGAGCAAATCCATAAGAAACATCTGTTCCGGCTCCTTATTATTGTGCATGCAGGTCGAGTGGTTATACAGCGGGGGGGCGTGGGCGAACTCCTATATTGCCGGAAACATCCTCGTGGACGCCGGGGTCATGCCCATGGCGGTGGCGCCGTACAAAGAGCAGATCGATACGATTGTCCTCACCCACTGCCACTTCGACCATATCGCAAGGGTAAAAGAGATCGCGCACATGTGCAAGGCAAAGGTTGGCATCCACAAGATCGATGCCCGGGGGCTCCTTGACGATGCCCTCAGTCTCTCGATGAACTTTGGGGCACGATCACCCGGTATCCTCCCCGACTTCACCCTTGCCGAAGGGGATACGATCGGCGACTTTACCGTCCTCCATACTCCCGGACACACGGCAGGCTGCATCTGCCTGTATGCAGAGAAGGACCGGGTGCTCATCAGCGGCGACACGGTCTTTGCCGACGGTTACTTCGGGCGTTACGATTTCCCCGGCGGGAGCAGGAACGAACTCGCCCGATCGCTTGAGCGGCTCTCGGCTCTTGACGTCGGAGGACTCTTTGCCGGCCATGGCGAACCAACAGAAGAGAACGGCAGCCGGGCCATTGCGGCGGCGCTGGGCTTAATGAAGAGCGGGTATGGATAAGGGGGTCTACTGTCTTGTCTTCCACAACCCGGCCTGCACGGTCAGGATCGGGGCGCTGGGGGAGATCGCGTTCCGGAAGGGCTGGCATATCTACGTGGGTTCAGCGCTCGGAAGCGGCGGGCTCAAACGACTCGGGCGGCATATCGCCCTTGCAACGGATAAGGGTAAGCGACCCAAGTGGCACGTGGATTACCTGCTCACCAGTGATGCGTTCCCGCTCCGGTATGCGGTATTTGCGGTAACATCCCTCCGGCTGGAGTGCCTGGTTGCATCTGCTCTTGAGGGAGAGAACGTCTCCTGCTTCGGGTGCAGCGATTGTTCCTGCCCGTCGCACCTGTTTTACCGGAAGACCGACCCGGCAGCCGAGATCCGTGAAGTGTTCCGCTGTCTCCAGCTTACGCCGGTAACCAAAACTATCAATACCCCGGACGCAGTACCGCTATCTTATGAAGGTTCTGGGAATATCGGGAAGCATGCGTAAGGACGGGAACACCGCAACCCTGGTAAAGGAGATCTTAAAGCACTGCGAAGGCCACGGGATCCAGACGGAGTTTGTCTCGCTTGCCGGAAAAAAGATCCATCCCTGTCTCGGGTGCGAGAAGTGCAAAGAGAAGAAGTGGTGCGTGATCGAGAACGATGACTGGGGCGAGATCATCGATAAGGTTCTTGACGCCGATGTGCTCATCATCGGTTCACCCACGTACTATTTCGATGTCTGCGGCCATGTCAAGAACTTCATCGACCGCACCTATTCCCTGTACCATGACCGGAAACTGGCCGGGAGGAAAGGGGTTGCTGTTGCCGTCCATGCCCACAACGGGGCAACCCGGACCATCCAAACGCTTGAAGGGTTCCTCTCAACCCACGAGTTCTCATCGCTGGGTTCGGTGAAGGGGACGGGCTACCACGAGGGAGATATCCTGAAGGATAAAGATGCCCTCACAAAGGCGCAGAAGACCGCCGACAAGATCATCCGGCTGGTCAAGAGCCGGCACGGGTGAAAAACAAGCGGCAATAACGAGAGAGAACCACTTTTTTTGATGTGCCCTTAACAGTATGAATCTGTTGAAATGCCTGTTTTGGGAAAAATGTAATCCGCCTCGTTGGGTCAGGGAAGCGGCAGACAGGCAATTGGGAGGAACACGACTTTATGGTAGTGTTATTTACCTGAAAGGACGTCATTTCAAATATAAAGTAATGTCACACGACTGGGGGCAGGGATGGTCTAAAGACACATATTATAGAAAACTCCAGTGGAAATGGCTTTTTTAAGAATAAAATCTATACGAATTATCAATAGTTACGATGGGGGCTGATGCCCCCATACCCCCAGTTGGGATAACTGCCGCCGCCCCGAAGGACGCCCCGCGGCGGCTTCAGTTGCCAGATCATAGTATCCATTTCTTCAAGGGCAAAAAAAGTAATACGTCATCATCGCAACCGGGGCGCGTCAGCGGCGGGGGCTTGCTTGCAAGCCCCCTGGAGCGTCTGAGGTTCTCTTCAGAAGGCTACTATTCAATAATGAGAATCAAAAACTCACAGCAGCTCGTAGAGCGTGGTGCGCCGGCGGAGCGGCCGGCCGACATCCTCTGCCACCCGCTGCATCTCGGCCGGGTCGAGATAGTCGGTATTGGTGGCGCCGGCACCTTTCGAGATGCTCTCCTCAAACATCGTGCCGCCAAGATCGTTTCCCCCGGCAATCAGGCCCAGCTGGGCAAGCTTGATGCCCTCTTTCACCCACGACACCTGGATGTTTTTGAAGTTGTCGAGAAAGAGCCTGCTGATGGCAACCATCAGGAGATCT
>DUHF01000077.1 GCA_013331015.1 Methanoregula sp. | reverse complement strand
GCGTCCTCCGTGATCTTCCCCCATGACCGGGCCTCGTCCAGCGTTGCTCCCGAGAGTCCGCCGAGGTCAGGGCGGTCGCCCGTGAGCTGGATGGCGTAGGTGAACCCGTTGGGGGTCATGAGCATGCTCTGGAGGATGAAGTTCTTGGGAACGCCGCCGCCAACGAGCATGGCGCCGGCCTTCTTTGCCGTGAAGCACCGGTCCATCAGCGCCGGCATGTCGGCAAAGGCATCGACTGTTACCTTGTTCGTCTGGGAGAAGAGCCAGTACTGGAGCCCGATCATCGAGTCCTGCACCGCGGGGTTGTATACCGGGACCTTGTTGCGCGCTGCGGTGTGGAGGATGCCCGACTTTGCGTGCTTCCCGATATGCTCAAGAAGTGCGGAGATGGAGATCGTGGAGCCCGGTTCGAGTTCGCCAAAGACCTTCTGCATGAACTCCTCGAAGTGCTCGAAGGCATCGTTGGGGAGATAGACATCGTAGATCCGGTTGATCTCATCATGCCGGAGCTCGATATCATTGCAGAACGCGGTGCCGTGAAAGTGCCGGCAGCCGATGGCCTCGATGATGTCGTGGGTCAGGTTGGCGCCGGTCGAGACGAGGATATCGATGTGGCCGTCTTTGATCAGATCCGAGACGATCCCGCCCATCCCCGCCGGCACCATGGCCCCGGCAAGCCCGAAGAACTTCGTGGTCTCTTTGTCAGAGAGCATCTGCTCCCAGATATCCGCGGCGCGGGCAAGCGATCCCCCGTTGTAGGCGCCGGCCTGCCCCATTGCGACGACCAGTTCGTTCACCGTCATCTTCGGTTTGACGTGGAGCTGGTTTACCGGCATCTCGCATGGCTGTGTCATCTCTCTCCCCTGTTTTGTTGCAGGAGTATTGGCGTTCCAGAGTGATAACAGTGTTTGGAAGATCCGGAAACTGCCTGATCCGGTCCCGTGAAGGGATCCCGGTGTCCTGCAATCCGGCAATGCACCGGGCCAAAACTCCCAAGGGCCCGATCACGGATGTCCATCTATCAGGAAATTATTTACCCTTTCAGGATGGTCATTCCTCTATGCAGGAAGTCCGGTTTACGATCAGGAAACGGGCATTCCCGAGTGAAGGCCGGGTCCGGCTCAATGTCGCCCACCTGCCCGGGCTCGGGATCCATGACGGCGATCATGTGGATCTCGTCAATGAAGCTACGCAGAAGGTTATCACGACAACGGTCATCGCAGACACGATGGTTCCGGAAGGGCAGATCCGGGTGAGTGCCGAGGATCTTGAAGTCCTCGGTCTCCTT
Organism: Methanoregula sp.; assembly: GCA_013331015.1. Classification (GTDB taxonomy): domain Archaea; phylum Halobacteriota; class Methanomicrobia; order Methanomicrobiales; family Methanospirillaceae; genus Methanoregula; species Methanoregula sp11803u. The sequence continues at coordinate 1,664 of DUHF01000077.1, read as the reverse complement.
GACGGGGGGGAGATCCTGGTCAGGAAGACCCCGCCTCTTGACGAAAAACTCAAAAAGGCAGCTGCCGATGCCGGAAAGACGATCTCGAAGGGTGTTGAGAACCTTGATGGTGCGGTCAGGAAGACCGCCGGTGACGTGAAGACCGGCGCAGAGAAGACCGCCGATTCACTCAGGACCGAGGCAAAGAAGGCATCGGATACCCTCGGAAAAGCAGCGTCGAGCACCGCAGATACCGTGAAGAAGACGGTGAAGAAGGCGACCGGGCCAAAAGACGACCTCTGAAAGGTCTGGCGGTCCCATTAACAGGTTGAAAAAAAAGCGAGGAATCAATGGCAACAGAAGCAGTAATCAGTGACGGCGTCCTTACGGGAATCCTGATCCTTCTCGGCATGGTGATCGTCTATCTCGTCATCCGCGAGATACGGATCATGAAGACCGCCAACCGCTCTCTCGAGCTGGAACTGGAACGCGACAAGCTCAAACTTCTCCAGCAGCACGAGGCGCAAAAGGGGCTCCCGTTCACCCGGCTCTCCGTGGAACAGACCGCCGCGATCCGGCAGGTGGAAGACGAGAATGAAACCCTTGAGACCCGGGTCTATGCCAAGGAGAAACTCCTTGAGACCCGCATGACCCGGCTCGAGCACCTGGTAAAGGAACGAAAGCTGGACAACCTCCTTGCAAACGAAGAGGTCCAGGAACGGAAGGTGAAGTAGATCATGTACCCGGTAATCAGCCAGAATCCCGAAGAGAACGTTACCGGCGGGTCGTTCTGGGACTCGTTCTCCCGGATCCAGGGAACCATCGAATCCCGCGTCCCGACCTTTGACCGGTCGCTCGACCGCTACTTCGACGAGCACTTCGCAGCCATCATCGAGGAGTGGGATCTCGTGACCGAGACCGATCTGGTCAGGCTCGAGATCCGGCTCGATCACCTGACCGACGAGATCAGCAGCCTGTATGCAAAGAAGACTGCCACGGAGTCACGGGCAAGAGCCCTGGATGCGCTCATCACCTCGCTGGAGGAGAGATCATGATCAGCATGAACTCGTACCTGAACGCGTACGTGGATCGCCGGATGCAGGCCGTGGTTGACGAATGGGACCTCTCCACCCGCGCGGATCTCTCCGATCTGGTAAACCGGCTTGACGCGCTGGAACAGGAGATTCCAAAATGTGCGGCGTTCGAGAAGTCGGCCGCTGACCGGCTGACCGGGCTCGAAGCCCGGGCAAAGAAGCTCAAGAGGAGGGCTTGAGATGGAACTGCTGGAATTCATCACCCTTGCGCTCGTCCTCATGGTCACCCTGTTCCTCGTATACTACTTCTTCCGTGGCCAGAAAGGCAATATCTCTCTCACTCGCCCGGTGGAGAGCCGGGTGGATGAGTACCTTGATCGCCGGTTCCAGAGCCTGGTGGAGGAGTGGCAGCTCGTCACAAGGCCCCGGCTCAGCAGTTTCAAGGAGCAGCGGTACCGCCGGGTCGAGCAGGACGAAGCCCGTGTTGCCGAACTGAAGAACTACGAGCTGGCAATGCAGGACACGCTCGACTCGCTGGAGGCACGCCTTGACGCTCTGGAAACAGAACTGGCTCAGAAAGGAAGCGCCAAAAAGTAAGGATGTTCCGGATCATCTGCGCGAGCTGAGATCAGAGATTGCGGTCATCCGCAA
>DUHF01000279.1 GCA_013331015.1 Methanoregula sp. | reverse complement strand
GCTGGTCATACTTAATGCGTGCTTCATTTTTTTTTGCGAGCGGGGATCCGGGTTCGTCAGGGGAAGAAGAGACGTCAGGGAACGACGCTTCCGAAAGCATCGTCCATCACGATGACCAGATCGAGCGGTTCGATTGCAAGGGTGCTGTTGCGGTCAATTGAGGGGAGTGGGGTTTCCGTGCAGCAGCTGAAGCTATCCGTTGCACGGACCCAGGTTCCGGGGCACATCCCGCCGGGCCTGACGATCGCGCCACCCAGGCCTGCACAGGTCTGGATTCCGTAGGTGCCCTGCGGGGTGGTGGGGAGTGTGGTCTGCACGGCAACCGGGGTTGCAGCGGGCCCGGGCGTGGAGGCGGCCGGTGTCGCGGTTTTCAGCACCGGGGTTTTTGCCTGCGGGGTGACCGGGGCGGGGGGTTTTTCCAGTGCAGGGGTTTGCCGGGGCTCGGGCCCGGGGATGCTGGTGCACCCGGCCGTGACGAGCAGGCAGAGGATAAGGAGGGAGGTGATGACCAGTACCGGAAGATCGCGTTTCTTAATCATTGCACCACCTCCATCTGGTCTGCGGCATTATCGAGCGTGATGACCATGGCCCGGATGGCCGCAGTGAGATCGGGGGGAAGAGATGCGGAATTTGCGGTATCGCGGTATGCCATCGAGAGATCCTTGAGATCCTTTTTGACATGCAGGAACGGGGTCTTTGCCATGCCAAGGTTTCCGGTTGCAAGCATCCGGTCCAGGGAAGCCAGATCGATCTTGAGCTGCCGCAGGGTGGTTTCCGGCGGGCCGATGTCGAGGAGGATGACGATGAGATCATTGTTGATCTGGTCTGCCTGCGCTACTGCCCGGTATCCCTGTTCAACAAAGAACTGCATCCGCTCCGCCTCGGAGACTCCTGCCTGTGCCTCCTGCACCTGCGCTCCCAGCTGCCGGGTAAGCGGGGAGATCACCCCGTTTACGGTGGCGATCCGGTCCTCGCTCTTTGCGGCAAGCGCTGCGTCAAGGTCGGGTCGTTTCGACCCGATAACCGCAAGCGTCCGCTGTGCTGCCGAGGTATCGAAGCCCTGCAGCTTCAGGATATCAAGGGACGCCTGCGCATCTTTCACCCATGCATCGAAAGCCCGGATCTGGTTTGTCCTGCGGATGTTCCAGTAGGCCTGCTCTCTCTGCCCGATATGCGGGTTGCTGGTTGTTGCTGCTCCAACCTGCCGGGAAAGAAGATCCGGTTTCCCGTGCCCGATCTCCATCTGGACCCGGGACTCGTTCCGGAACCCTGCGGTTATCGTGCGCATCCGGGCCGTGATGTTCTCAAGGTCATTCCGGCTGGTTGCTGCGGGGATGAGCGCTTCCTGCTCCCTGAACTCTGCAAGCAGCGCGTTCAGCCGGGCGGTACTGGTGCTGTACAGGGGATGGATGTAGGTGATCGCAGCGTTCATCTCCGTTTCCGTGGTGAACGCAACAAGGTCGAGGTGTGCCTGCCGGATCGCGTGCTCGTTTTCGCTGTACGGGACGGCAAGGGCAGGAGTGCACAGGGATGAGAGGACCATCAGAAGGAGAAGGGCATACCGGCCATATCGCATCATCAGGTCAAAAACCCCCAGGCATTTTCATCGTCCCTCGAATCCAGCATAACGGGGCACGGCCCGTATTATCTTCTTATCGTATTCCTTTTGAGGAATTATCAAGATTTGGGGACGATTACAAATCACGGCCCACAATCTCGTTCTCATTTTTTAAAGACCACGATCCGGTTGGTGTTCGTGCCGCAGGCATTGTTGTCAATGCCCCAGATGTTCGAGGTCTTGGTGAAGACCTGCTGGTTGATCAGCACCGCTTCGCAGGTGAACCCGGCATCTGCCCCCAGGGGGATGACCTGCTCGTCAAGCCGGATCGTCCTCTTGCGCACTTCACCCACCTCAAAGGCTACGTACCCCCCGGGCCGGGTGATGCGATAGAGTTCTGTAAATACCCGTCCCATGACCGTGCACCATGCGTCAAGGGTTCGTGCCATGGTGATGCCCTTCCCGATATGGTCACGGTCAAGATTGTTGAACCAGCAGCGCAGCCAGTTGTCCTCCCGGTACTGGACGATGTCAAGGAATGGCGGGGAGGTGACCGTGAGCTGGACGGTGTTGTCCTGGATCTTCGGGGTATCGCGGGCATCCCCGGTCAAAAAGAGCGCGCTTTTTCCGGCGCGGGTGAGGTTTGAGGATTCTGAACCGGAGAGCGAACGCAGGAGGCTTTTACTCTTCTTTGCGACGATCTGGTGCGTGTCGCGGTACTCGGGAACCTGGTTGCGTTTCCTGTTGATCCGCTGCTGGCTCTGGGGCGAGACGGCCTGGTTGGGGGGCAGGGTGTAGACCGAGAAGAACCCCTTTGAATGGCCGGTCAGGCGGTTGGTTGCCACCATCGCGATCCAGCGGTCGATCTGGTCCATCCGTGCATGCTCGTTCCGGTCATTCAGGTACTCTTTCAATGAGACGATCTCGTTCTCGGTATCAGGATGGAAGAACATGGACAGGTCGATGTCTGCGGTTTTTGCTTTTCTGGGTATGGCATCCAGGCGCTTCTGAAGGGCAGCCGGATCCGGGGGGAAGAACCGGGGCTCGGTCAGGATCCGGGAGAGCGGGTTGGCATCGTTTGCCACCACGTTCCTGCCGCAGAGGCCGGCCTCGATGACCGTTGTCCCCCTCCCGCTGAACGGGTCATACACCAGATCGCCTGC
>DUHF01000161.1 GCA_013331015.1 Methanoregula sp. | reverse complement strand
GATTCCCGGAAGAATAAATTATGGGGGCAAACTGCCCCCATGCCCCCAATTACGATTCCTGCCGCCGCCCCCGCGGGGGCGCTCCCGCGGCGACCTCAATTCAGGTACATATCATATCCGGTAATCCGCCCCACCTGCCGTACCGGATCCCTGATATGGGGACCCCTTTTTTAAAAAAAAGGTAACGTTTTTCATAGTTCGGGTGTGAACCCCAGTGGTTCATGCCTGTTTCTACAGAGCAAAAAAATACGAGCATAAACCACGGATCAGGGACCGGAACGGCTGATACACCGGAATTCAGGTCCGATCCGAATCCTGTTCCGCAGGTCAGCTCCCGGCAATGCGGAATTTTCCCGCCGGTACCCGGATTCCGAACCGGGCACCGCTGCCAGACGAACCGCTCTCGCTTATAGTCAGGCCGGTAATTGAAAGGATTTCCCGTACCAGGAAGAGACCTAGACCGGTATTCTCTCCATATCCACGGGTGAAGAGCTGCTGCCGTTCATCCTTATTTATCCCCACCCCGTCATCTTCGACAAAGAGAATCAGGGAATCACCATCATTTTGGGAGAAGACACGAATTGAGGTCATCTTTTCGCCGCCATACCGGAGCGCATTGTCAAGGAGGTTGTAGAATACCTTCTCAAGGAGCGGATCTGCAAAGATCTCAGTTCCATGAACACCGATGTCGAGCTCCACCGTATTGAACGGCAGAGCCAATGCAGATTTCCGGATGACTGCCTCAGCATCCTGCCAGACCGGTGCTTTGATACCCATACCATCAAAGAACGTGGTAAAGTCGATCTGCTGTCCGATGATTGAGGCAATCTTCTGCTCACGGGCGATCAGATCCAGCATCCGGTCGGAATCGTCTACCGATGCACGGGAGAGTTCGAGCCAGCCCTCAAGAGCATGGAGCTGGTTGTTGATATCATGACGGGTGATGCTGGTCATGAGCATGATCTGATGGTTAGCCTGCCGCAGGGCATTCTCCACATCCCGCATCCTGGTCACGTCATGGAGGATTCCTTCAACACCCGCCATGGTCCCGCTCTTGTCGTAAATTATCCGGCTGCTCGCGGTGGCTGCATGGTGTTTTCCATTGCGGTCCCGGAGGGTGAGGGGATACCCGCTCACAACTCCCTTCTCCTGAAGGATGACCACGAAGGCATCCCGTTCCGCCGGATCGGCATAGAAGGCCGATGCGGGTAATTTGCCGATGACCTCATCTGCCGAATCGTAACCCATCAGCCGTACCCCGTAGGTGCTGAGCATGGTGAGGATTCCGTTCTTATCCGTGCGGTAGAAGACATCCTGCATGTTCTCGATGATGCGGCGGTAGCTCTCCTCGCTCTCTCTCAGGGCTTCTTCTGCCTTTTGGCGCTCGGTGATGTCGCGGAGTATCGAGATGATGCCGCGCACCGATCCTTTCTGGTCATGGAGGGTGGCGCTGTGCATCTCAACATCCATGCAGGATCCATCCTTCTTCACCATGCGATAGATGTTACTGGACAGGACCGGTCGTTCCATCAGTTCCCGGAAACACTGCATGGCCATACCACGATCCGGTTCGGCTATCCAGTCCGTGACATGCGTCCCTGTTGCCTCGTCAGGATCCGATAGACCGAACATCTCAAGCGCCCGTGGTGATGCGTACGTGAGAATTCCGTTCCCATCGATCATCGCGATCCCGTCCGGGGATGTGGTGACAAGGCTCCGGTACAGTTCCTCAGACTGCCGGAGCGCCTCTGCATCCCGCTTTCGTTCCGAGATGTCGCGACAGATATAGATCATCCCGTACGGGACTCCTTCATGAGTCCTGAGCACGTCCCCGTTCACTTCAAGGGTGACGCGGGTTTTGTCCTTTGTTACAAAGACATACTCTTTTGGCCCGAGCGGGCGCTCGAACATCAGGCGGGTATTCTCCTCCGCAAGCGCACGGCACTCCGGCGCAAAGAAGGATAATACCGAGGTGCCAATGATCTCAACCGGACTCTTGCATCCGCTCAGTTTTACCGCATTATCATTTGCAAAAGTGATGGTTCCGTCCAGATCGGTCCTTACGATAATGTCAGGAATTGCCGAGATCATCTTCCGGTGCAGTTCCTCGCTCTCTGCGAGTGCGGTTTCTGCTATTTTCCGTTCGGTATTATCGCTGCCAATGCAGAGCTGGCCGATGAATTTTTTGTTCTTGTCAAAGAGGGGGCGGTTCTCCCACCGGATCCAGACGCGCCTTCCATCGCGGGTGATGTTCTCGTTCTCGTTATGGAGATAATCTGACGGGTTTTTGATGATCTCCCCAATCATGCGCTGGAGGTCGCGTCCGGACCCGGATTCGGTTGCCGGAACGATAGTCCCGACCACCGGTTTTCCAAGGATCTCGTCCTCAGTATACCCGAAAAACCGCTGGGCATATTCATTGAAGAAGGTGATCTTTCCGGATGTATCCCATTTCAGGATGATACTGTTGGCATTCTGGACCAGGTCGCGGTATTTCTCTTCGCTCTCGCGGAGCGCTTCTTCTGATTTTTTCCGGTCCGTGATATCGCGGGCAGAGGTCACCACCTCGGTAACCGTGCCGTCCGGCCCGGTAACCGGAACAAGCATCCAGTCGATCCAGACACCGGTTGAGGGAAGGAAAAACTCGATCCGGTTGATCCTGCCGGTTGAGAAGACCCACAAAAGCGCCTCTTCCCCCATCTTTGCCAGGTCTTCCGGAAACCCGAGCTCGGCATGGGTCTTCCCGATGAACCGGTCAGCCGGAATACCGCTGATCTTCCCGGCCATCGGGTTGACATAGATGTGCCGGAGATTGCGGTCAAAGAGCATGATGGTATCCAGCGACTGTTCGGTAAAACTACGGAAACGGGCTTCACTCTCAGCAAGAGCGGCTTGCCGCTTTCGCTCTTCGGTCACATCGTGCAATGTGCCGATTACCGCCGGTCTTCCATGGAACCTGCCGGTACCGACCCGGATCCGTACCCTTGAGCGGGTTACTCCGTCCTTGTGGAGGAGCGAGAACTCATAATCATCCGGGAGGGTTTCACCCAACAGGCGCTGGACATGACGGGAAAGGACCAGTTCGCGGTCTTCAGGTGCAATGACATGCACCAGGGGATGGCCAACCAGTTCCGATGCCAGGTACCCGACCCGGTTTGCAAGCGCCTCGTTGACAAAGATGAGGTTTCCCCCCTGTGCAACAAATACCCCGTCATCGGTATGCTCGACAAGCGTCCGATACTTATCCTCGCTCTCCAAAAGTTGTTCCTGTCCATCCTGAAGAGCCTCGAACTGGCCCCGCAGTTCTTCCTGCGAAGCGGCAAGTTGTTCGTACGCGGCTTTGAGTTCTTCATCAGCGCGTTTTGCCAACGTGACATCGAGCTCAACGCCGTCCCAGAGCACACAACCATCGGGCAGGAGCCGGGGTGCAGAACGCAGGAGCACCCACCGCTCGTTTCCGGAGGGGGTGCGAATCCGGGTTTCCCGGCTGAACGGGGACATCGAAGTGAGTGCCCGTTCTTCCGCTTCGATGAGCCCGCTCCGGTCATCATCGGGGATCTGGGAATAGAGAACGGAGGAGTTTCGCAGCACATCTTCTGCAGTCACCTCATGAATCGCTTCAACTCCGGCACTGACGTGGATGAAACGCCGCGTTCTGTCAGGTTCAACGATGAGCTGGTATATCATACCGTTGGGGAGGTTGTCGGAGAGCGAGCGGATCTGCTGCTCGCGTTCCCGTATCGCCTCCTCGGCCCGCTTCTGTTCGGTGACGTCACGGGCAATACCCAGGATTGCCGGTCTTCCCAAAAAGTCCACCA
>DUHF01000228.1 GCA_013331015.1 Methanoregula sp. | reverse complement strand
GTAACTATTCAGTTCGCTCACTAAGCATGTAACGGGATGAAAGGCATTCCCTGAAATGCCCCGACAAGCGAATCGAGAACCGGTCTCTCATTTTTCCTGACGGTTGAGAGGTATCCCCGGATCCTGCAGAACGCGGCAGCCCCCTCTTCGCTGCGGAAAGTACCGGATATTTTCTGTTGGACTTTAGCCATACGGATATCCCGTTCCGCCAGATTATTGGTGAAGGGAATTGAGAAATTGTGCATGAACGCTAGGATCTCGTGATGGAAATTCCTGCACCGGTCGATCAGGTTTTTGGCTTTCGACTGTTTCTTCCGCCCGCGTTTTTCCTTGGATTCAGGAATATCGGGAGAAGGGATCTCGTTCAACCCCGCTTCAAGGATCCGGAAATACCGTGCTTCGAAATCCGCAATCTTCGATAGACCGAGAGAACGCGATTTCACCCGTGCAGCATCCACCTCCTGTTTGATCTCCAGAATCAGAGCATGCAGATCCTGACTCCATGCATGCTGATAATTCTCCGAGATACCGTTCAACTCGCGAAGCAGATGGGCGTTACAGATCGCATGACGACCCGGGTACCGGAAGTAAGAAGCCCAGAAATCATGAACCATCGTGCCCTTGAACCGGGGCAGGATCTGCATATCGTCGGTAGCCCGTTTTCCCCGTTTACGATGGTGACCATACCACGTCACGAAATCAGTACTTGCAACGTGCAACCATTGCCGGATTCCGGTAACCCGCATGCCGGTCTCGTCAACATGAATTACTTCTGATCCTGTCAGGAGTTCTCGTATTTGTTCTTCCACTCCTGCAAGGTTCCGGTTGCTCTCCTGAACTGCATTCACCAGTGTCCCGGTGCTCAACGTACGTCCGAAGATATCGGAGAAGGTCTCCCGGATCCGATCATACGGAATCAGTTGGTAGACGCAAAGATACACCATCAGGGCCTTGAGGTTCTGGCCATACTGGACGGGGAACTGCACATCCGATGGAAATTCCCCACGGTTCACTTGGCCACAGTGCGGGCATCGTTTGTGCTCAGCTCGGTGTTCGGTTACCTGTATCCGGAACTCAGCGTCATGAACCTGGCGACGCTCAATCTTGACCGGATTCTCAGCCACTAGCGATGCGCCGCATCCCTGGCATACCTGAACCGGGTGTAATTCGATCTCATCCGGGTTGTCCACCATCTCAAGGGTCTGGCCTTTATGCCCTTTCTGTCCACCGGGCGGTCTTTCTCCGGTCTTCCGGGGACTCTTCACTCTTCTGAAGCCATCCATGGACGGAGGCTGACTGCTGTTCCGACTCGTCCGGTTTAGCCGCGCTTCTAACTCGGTTATCCGGGCTTCCAGTTGCACTATCCTCTCTGTCAGCTGAGTGATAAGCCGATCCTGCTTCTCTATGATGTCAACTACGGCTTCCGGATTTGTCCGGCATAATTCCAGCAACTCTCCCCGGTTGACTGCCATCTATTCTTATTGAGGTACTCTTAGTATTTCGATCTGCCGGTTTGGTTCGAAAAAAGGGGGGCTGAATAGTTACTAATCTTTTTACCTTTTTCTGATTTTTTCCCCGGTTATACCGGGCATGAACGCGGGCAAGTTCGTCCCGAACCAAAAAAACCGACTGATGATCGTTTCCCGTTTTGAACCATCCCGGGGGCGGTAGAGTTCATCGTACTGGGGGTCTTTTGGGAGTAAAGGTCCCATCAGCGTTTACCCAAAATCCCGGTCACCCGCACCATCAGAGAAGTGTCGTTCTCATTTCCCTGTACGGCAATCCGTACCGCCTTCCTCCAAAAGGTCTGGTGCGTGAACCCGCCCGTATCCCCTAAAAACTCCCGCGATCTTCAATACCCGGACGTGAACCTGCGTTCGTGCACCGGCTCACATTTTTTTGTCCCGGTTGTGCCGGGGGAACCGGCCGGCACAACCCCCGCCGCTCTTATCCCTGCATGTCCAGCAGGTCATCCGGGACACCCAGGTAGGGCACCCCGCTCGCCCATCCGGCATTGCGGCGCCTTGCATACTCGAGCATGAACTTCTCCTCAAACGCCGGGTCTGCAAGGAAACGCTCGTACATCTTCTTTGCAAACTCCGGAAAAATGATGAGCCCCTCCTTCTTCTCCACGCCAGAAAGGATGATCCGTGCCGCTTCATCGGCAGGGATCGCCTCTTTTGGGATCGTGGTGCCGGCAAAGATCGCGGTTGCGACATTTGCAGGGCAGACGGTCGTAAACGTGATGCCGTCCTCGAAGAACTCGTACCGCAGCGCCTCGGTCATGCCTGTAACGGCATACTTGGTGGCGCAGTACACGGTTTGGGCCGGGGGCGCAATGATGCCGGCAACCGATGAGGTGTTCACGATATGCCCGCTCCCTTGTGCAAGCATGACCGGCAGGGCATAGTGGACGCCATACACGACCCCCCAGAGGTTGAGATCGATCGCCTTCCTCCACATCTCAAGCGTCAGGTGACGGCTCGGGTGCGTCATGCCGATGCCGGCATTGTTGAAGAGATAGTCGAGCCGGCCATCTTCACTAACGCAGGTATCGATCATCCCCTTCACCTGGTCGGCAACGGTCACGTCAACGGCTGCAAACTTCGCCTTCCGGTATGCCGCAAGCGAGATCTTTGCCTTGTCCACGCTCTCCTGCCGGCTCCCGATCACCCAAACCGTTGCGCCGCGTTTCAACAACTCTTCTGCTACCGCATAGCCGATACCGGAGGTCCCCCCGGTCACGATTGCGATCTTGTCTGCAAATGTATCACTCATGATCTCACCTTCCGGTCCTGCGGGCATACCCCAAGGCACCCCGCAGGTACTCCTTTCTGTTTTACTCTTGCTTCTTCCGGGATGCGAGGAAGGCCCGGTACTCCGGTGACGCGAAGATCGCGCGGGTCTCGGCCTCGGAATGCCTGTGTGCCATGTCCCGGAATGCCGGGTCTTTGCACTTCTCCAGCACCTCACGCATAAATGCCGGAAAGACGATCAGGCGTTCTCTCTTTGCCACACCGTCAAGGATGATCCGGGCGGCTTCCTCGACCGGTACCGCGCCCTCGGGGATGCGGCCTTTGAAGATCGGCGTTGCAACATCTCCCGGGCAGACGATGGAGAAGAAGATGTTCTCTGGCAGGTACTCGTAATACAGGCAGTCGGAGAGGCCGATCACCGCGTTCTTGGTTGCCACGTACAGCGTCTGGTACGGGGTGCCGTAGAGCGCGGCAACCGATGAGGTGTTGATGATGTGGCCGCTCTTTTGCTCCCGCATCACCGCAAGCGCCGCGTTCACGCCGTAGATGACACCCCAGAGGTTGATGTCGATCATCTCTTTCCAGTCCGCAAGCGTGCTCTCCTCGTACGGGTTCTTCTGGCTGATGCCGGCATTGTTGAAGAGGTAGTCGAGCCGGCCATCTTTCGTCACGCAGTCGGCAACCATCTTCTCAACCGCAGCGTTGTTGCGGACGTCCACGGCCGCGAACCGTGCGTTTTTGTATGATGCAAGCGAGGCCTTTGCCTTGTCCACGCTCTCCTGCCGGCTGCCGGCAACCCAGACGATAGCGCCGCGCCTGAGCAGTTCTTCAG
>DUHF01000137.1 GCA_013331015.1 Methanoregula sp. | reverse complement strand
TAACATTACCTGCCGGAGTTTTTTTTAATAAGTCGGTATTATTTAAAAAAAAAAGCCCTGGAACATTGTCGCCTGCATTGGGTGAGGAGAGGTAATACCCTCCGGATCCGGTGCATTCCCTATCCTGTCCCCGGTGGGTATCCATCCAAAGTCTGGAGCCGGTCACACCTGACTGCACATCCGGTGATGACAATCGTTATGGCTGGTGAAAGAATTTACATCACCGGGTTTAGGTAAAATATATATAAAGGCAGGTGGAAGTTGTTTACCACCAGATGACTCAAACAGTTCAGAATACGGAACGAAAGAAACCCGTCCGGGTTTTGGTTGTTGATGATGAATCAGCCCTTGCAGAGCTGGCCCAGATCTTTTTAGCCCGGGAAAATTTCTTCACTGATGCGGCAGATTCTGCAGATGACGCGATTGCAAAGATTTCCCGGTATCCCTTTGATGCAGTTGTATCCGATTACCAGATGCCCGGCAAGAACGGGATTGAATTTCTCCGGGAAGTACGGGCATCATTTCCGTCCCTGCCGTTCATCCTCTTCACCGGAAGGGGGCGCGAAGAAGTAGTTATCCAGGCATTAAATGAAGGTGCGGATTTTTATCTCCAGAAAGGAGGCGACCCGAAATCCCAGTTTGCCGAACTATCCCATATGATCCTCCGTGCGGTTGAACGAAGAAATGCTGCTGCGGCTATCGAAGAGCGTAACGATGTGCTGGGTGCAGTCCTTGCAGCATCTCCGTTTGGCATTGCCCTGATCAAAAACCGCACGATCCAGTGGCATAACCAGTCCCTTGCCTCAATGCTTGAATATTCTTCGGACTCCCTTATCGGAATGCCGGTCCGGAGCCTCTATAACAGCGAGGAGGATTACCTCCAAGCCGGTGAACAGATCGTTTCCGAACTCAAAGTAAATGGCCAGTCAAGAATCCGGGCGCAGCTCAAAAAGAAGACCGGCTCGACGATGGACTGCGAGATCCAGATGGCCTCCCTTACAACAAAAAATCCCCTGTACAGCAGGATGGTCACCATAACCGACATCACCAAACGACTGGCTATTACCCGGGAACTGGAACACTTATCAAAAATGCCCCATCTCGAACTCAACCCTGTTATTGAGGTGAACCAGAACCGTGAGATCACCTACTTCAATGATCTGGCCATTGATCTCCTGATCCGTCATGGTTCAAAAGAGGGACTTGAAGCATTCCTGCCGGATGACTTAGACGCTATCCTCGCTAAGATCCCAAAAGCCGGAACACAATGTATCTACCGGACCATCCAGATTGGCAATGCAACCCTTATGGAAAATATCACGCTCAGCGCCAGTTACCGGATTGCCCGCATATCAGCGTTCGATATCAAAGAGGCAAAGCAGATGGATATGCTGGTTGGCGGGGAAAACGCCAGACGCGTAATTGAGCCCGGGTTGTGAAACATGAGAGGAGAACAATGCATGGTACGACAGATTCTCAATGAGTTCGTGAAGATACGGGGAATAACCGCTGCGGCACTGGTAGGGCGGGATGGTTTTGTCATCGAAATCGTACAGATAACGCAGACTGATGGTGATACTCTTGCCGTACTCTCATCGGATCTGATGAGGTTTTTTGACCAGTGGGGAATACCAGAAGAGATGAGATCGCCCCGCTCGGTAATGCTGGAATATCACAACAGTATCCTCATCATCATTCCGGTAACCGGAGAGGAATATCTGGTAATCCGCACCGACACCGCAATAATACCGGATATCCGATCCTGTACCTTTGAGAAGATAGCCTCACGGTTTGCCGCAGTTATCTGAATATTTAAAAAAAAATTAAACCTGTTCCCGTACCGCAAGCCCGTTCTCGCGGGCAATTTCCACAAATGCTCCCGCAAGGTGCTCAGCCTGTTTCCTTGTTGCGCCGTAGGTGTTGAACTTCCAGACTTTTGTTGCGCCGGGGATGATGCCCGTGATCCCCCGCTCTTCGAGCGCGCTCTGGAGATAGTACCCGCGTTTCTTGTGCGTCTCTGCAGCCTTGTCAAACGATTCAATGGTATTGATCCGGGTCATCGTGTGCTTCCGCGGGTACTCGGACTGGCACGTTGTGCCCTCAATGGAGAGGAGGGCGTCCATCACGATCTGGTGGTTTGCCAGTTCCTTGTCGAAATGCTTTGTCCGTTCCTTCACGTAGGGGAACGAGGCCATCATGCCCACGAGCGTCACGCCCATCAGCGTACATCCCATCATCTCAGGCTCCTTGATCCCGAACTTCCGCTTTGTCACGTCGCCTTCGATGGCCGTTGTCCGGAATACCTCGTTTCCCCGTTCGGCTGTTGATGCAAGGATACCGGAAGGCGCCGGGGCGGCCATGCTCTTGTGGCCGGAGCCGACCACGAAGTCAACACCGAGAGCCTTGCCGTCAACCGGCAGGACACCCACCGTGTATGCGCCGTTGCAGACCACCGGGATGTCGTACTGGTGTGCCACCTTTGCGATTCCGGCAACATCGTGGACATTGCCGTACTGGTAATCGACATGGTCGATGAAGGCAAGGACGGGCACCCTGCCAGACTCCCGTTTGACCTCCTCGATCTTTGTTGCAACCGCATCGGGCGTGACCCGCTTGTCATCCCCGACCGGAACCTCGCGGGCAACCCCCCCGGCCCCTTCCACGGCCATGAACTCGGTGTAGTGCGAGAGCGCGGTCAGGAGAACAGGATCGCCCTTGTTCACGTACGTGCCGGCAACTGCCTGGAACCCCCGCCGGGCACCAGGCACGGTCCGGACTGCGTCCATGTTCAGCCACTTCGCCACATCCTTGTGGAACTCCGCTATCGGGGGCTTTGCAATGTAATCGAGCCGGTTGGGCTTCCGGCAGTTGTCGCAGACCGAGTACCCGTCGCCGTACGCGATCACGGCCTTCATCGCGTCACCCGTGAGCCGGCCGGCGGCCTGGATCGGGTCGATGTTGATGAAGAGCTCGTCAACCTGCCGGGCCTCGATGCCCTGCCCGCATCTCATTTCAGCATCTCCTGCTTCAACGACCCTACCTGCCGCTCGAGATTTTCGAGGAGGCGTTCTGCCTGTACCTTCTGCTTCTCATCAAACTCGTGCGCCGGTGCTGTCTCGCGGAGGAGGACGCGGAGGTCCGTGAGGGTATAGATCGCCTGGAAGGTCATGTCGACTGCCCGTTTTGACACTTGTTCACCTGCTGGTAGTATAGGTGCCGGAAGAAAAAAAGTACCGGTATTCATTTCCCGCTAAGCACACAGACAATTTAGACAGGTAACAAAGTTTCATGCCCTTTATTTGCGCGGGGCCAGAATACACATAAGCCGGTGAACCATGAAACCAGCACTCAGCCAGTTTAAAAAAGAGATCCGGCATTTCTTCCTGATATCGGTCCTCAACCTCGTCTTTGCAGCCATTGCCCTCGCGTTTGGTGTACAGTACCTTGTTACAGCCATCCTCGCGCAGGGTGCGGATCCGGCAACCGCAGGGCTCCGGATGCTGACAGGGGCAGTCGCCCTGGTCTGCTTAGGTCTCGGCATAGGATGGATCCTCGCAACCGTCAGGATCTTTGAAGGTATCGTAGAAATCAAAGACGATCTCGAAACAGAAGGAACTGCAATCACGGACCATCGCCTCACCTGCCTGATCGTGCGGATGCTCGCTCATTACCGCAACAACCGAAAAACTATCGGCACCATGATCCTTGTCTGCACGCTGGGCGGGGTGTGTTTCTTTGTGCTCGGGATCGCAAACAGCGTCAAAGTCCTGTCCGTATCATCGGGGGGTTTTGCATTCACCCTTGATAATCTCCTGCTCATCCCCGCCATGCTCTTTTGCCTCGGGATTGCGCTTGCAAGCCTTCTTTCATCGTATTATTTTTCAAGATTTTCGCAGGTCTGGGACCGGCGCATCCGCGAGATTGACGAATCGGAGTGCGCCTTAAAAGAGAAGCTGGGGCTGGATGACCAATGAGCGGACGGCGGACGGTTTACGAGATCTACTGGGAGATCCTGATCTATTGCAGATCCCCGCGATCGCTCACGGCCATCATCAACCGCTGCGACCTCAATTCGAAGACCGGGCAGGAATATATCGGATTTTTAACCGGGAAAGGGTTTCTCTCCGCGGAAACGGAGGAGGGGAAGACCCGGTACGTCTCCACACCGGCAGCAGGGGAGTACATCGCGCTCTTCTCCTCGCTATACCAGAACCTGTTCGACAGCCCGCCGGAATTCCGGCTGTGATCTTTACCCTTGTGAAACTGCAAAAAAAACGGGTTGAATCCGGAGACCCTGCATGGACCACAAGGAAATGCACGGGCGTGTATCCTGTGGTTCATCATTGCTCCAGTGGATGACAGGACAAAATTATCCTGCCGGTCGGGGAGATACGACAATCGGGCCTCTTGCGTGGTGTTCTTTTTGGTTTTCTGCGTCCCTGATAAATGAAGTTTTTCCTGTGTCAGCCCCCGTCCCCATGTTTTTGGGAGGGCCCGGTGTTTACTCGCGAAGAGGGATAGAGAGCCAGATGATCTCTCCAAAAAAAACAAAAGATGTGCTCTGTAGAAACAGGCATGAAC
>DUHF01000088.1 GCA_013331015.1 Methanoregula sp. | reverse complement strand
TAAAACGGGTGAAGAACTACCATTTCGCGGTCCGGGAGACCAAAGAGGAGGTGGTCTTTCTCCGGAAACTCATACCCGGGGCAACGGACAAGAGCTACGGTATCCATGTTGCAAGGCTGGCAGGTATCCCGAAGAAAGTGACCGAACGGGCTGATGCTCTTCTGGAAGAAGGCATGGACCGCGGTGCTGGCAGTGGCAGGAAACCGCAGCGCTATACCCAGATCCTGCTTGTCGATGAGCAAAAGATGAACGATCCGCAGGATCACCCGGCACTCCTGGCCCTCTCGCGGCTGAACCCGGACGAACTGACCCCCATCCAGGCACTGAACGCCCTTTCTGAACTCAAAAAGAACCTTGACGGTGAAAAGAACCCATGAGTGAGCCACTCCCGTCCCCACGGATACGGGTCCTCGATCCCGCGACCATCAACCAGATCGCGGCAGGGGAGGTGATCGAGCGGCCGGCATCGGTGGTGAAGGAACTTGTCGAGAACGCCATCGATGCCGGGGCGGGTTCCATTACCATTGAGCTGACATCAACAAAGGACACCCTCGCAGCAATCCGGGTTACCGATGACGGGTGCGGCATGTCGGAGACGGATACAAGTCTCGCCTTTGTCCCCCATGCAACCAGCAAAATCTCCTCAATCGAGGACCTCAACCGGATCCGCACCCTCGGCTTCCGGGGGGAGGCACTGGCAACCATTGCCGCCATCTCCCGGGTAACCCTCACCACCAAACCTGCGGGCAGCGGCCCGGTGGCCGGAACACGGATGGTCATTGAAGGAGGGATAGTTCTGGAAACGACCGGCACCGGTTGCCCGGACGGGACGAGCATCCTTGTCGAGGATCTCTTCTTCAACACCCCGGCCCGGAAGAAATTCCAGAAGAGCAGGAACACCGAGCTTGCCTATATCCACGATATCTGCGAAGGGATCTGCCTCTCCCACCCGGAAATTGCGTTTCACCTGGTCCATAACGGGTCAGAACAGCTCATCACCGACCGCACGGGCCAGCCATTGGATACCATCGCACGGCTCTACGGCAGCACCGTGGTAACCGATCTCATTCCGGTTGAGTTGTGCCTCCCGTTTATCGGTATCCGCGGATTCGTCTCCCGACCGTCACTCTCCCGCAAAGACCGGGCGCGCATGCTCATTTCCGTCAACCAGCGGTACATCACCTCTGCCGGGATCAATGACGCCATCAAGGCAGGGTATGGCACGCTCCTCCCAAAGGACCGTTTCCCGGTAGCATTCATCTCCATAATAATTGACACAACTCTTGTTGATGTGAACGTCCACCCGACAAAAAAACAGATCCGGCTCTCACGGGAAAAGGAGGTTTACGATGCGGTCCGGGCTGCGGTGCGGGAGGCGTTGTTCTCCCATGACCTGATCCCCTCAGCAGAACTCCCGCAATCCCCGACTGCTCTTGTGAAGGATCCCGCATTTTCCCCCCCTACATACCCGGTAACTGACCTTCAGCCACCAGGTATCGTTGCGGAGAGCACCCATGCCGGAACCGTCACAACCGACCAGCGCCTCCGGCAGACAGAACTGCCCCTTGATGCCCTGCCTGCGGTTACCGGCACCTCGCTTCTGCCGAAGATGGAAGTCATCGGGGAGTTTGGGGGGATCTACATCCTTGCCCGGACACCGGACGGAGAACTCCTCATCATCGACCAGCACGCAGCACACGAGCGGATCCTCTACGAACAGGTAACCGGACAGGCAGGTGCATTATCTTCTTTGCAGGAACTCATCAGCCCGGTCGTTTTGCACCGCACCCCAAAAGAGGCAGCAATCCTCCGTGACCTCATGCCGACCCTGGCAGGGGAAGGTTTCATTCTTGAGGAGTTTGGCGGGGACTCGTTTTTGGTGCGGGCAGTCCCGGTCATCCTTGGACGGGTGGAGGAGTCGTCAGTTATCGATGAGATCATCAGCGATCTGGTGAGTGAGGAGGCATCGGAGTCGATCTCAAACCGCGAACGGATCCTAAGGATTGTTGCCTGCCGGGGTGCAATCAAGGCAGGAACCGTCTGCACAAACGAACAGTGCCAGCGAATCGTGGACCAGCTCCGGCGGATGCAGAACCCCTTCACCTGCCCGCATGGAAGGCCAACCATGATCCGGTTCACCCGGCATGAACTTGACGCAAGGTTTCTGCGGGTATAACCCGGGCCGGCATTTTTTTGGGGCAGAAACACGCATGAACGTGCGTGTCTTTCCAGGAGTATTTTTTTTACTCACCTTTGCCGTCACGTCAATGATTATCAGCACACAATACCAATCCGTTGCCACGACAAGCCCTCAGGCAGGATCCCCGAAATGAGAGACAGTCAAGAGGTTCCCCTCAGCACCGGCACGCTCCGGTACAGTACCGATGACCCCGAAGCTATCGACCGGTTCCGTGAGATGGTGCTTTCGCATTATTCCCTGCACGGGCGGGACCTGCCCTGGCGGAAAACAACCGATCCGTACCATATCCTTGTCTCGGAGATGATGCTCCAGCAGACGCAGGTTGACCGCGTAGTACAAAAATTTTTGAAATTTATTGAACGTTTTCCTGACTTCTCAACCCTTGCAGAAGCTCCGCTTTCTGACGTGCTCACGTACTGGCAGGGGCTGGGCTACAACCGCCGGGCGATAGCACTCCTGGGATGCAGCCGGCGGGTTATGGAAGAGTTCGGGGGAAAACTTCCTGCAGATGTCGATACCCTTGCAACGTTTCCGGGTATTGGCAGGGCAACAGCTTCGTCCATCTGCGCGTTTGCTTATGACCTTCCGGTCGTCTTCATT
Source organism: Methanoregula sp. (assembly GCA_013331015.1). Classification (GTDB taxonomy): domain Archaea; phylum Halobacteriota; class Methanomicrobia; order Methanomicrobiales; family Methanospirillaceae; genus Methanoregula; species Methanoregula sp11803u. The sequence continues at coordinate 717 of DUHF01000088.1, read as the reverse complement.
GAGACCAATATCCGCCGGGTCTTCATTCACTTCTTCTTTCCTGAGGAGGCAACCGTAGCCGACACGGAAATCCTTCCGGTTGCAGAGGCAACCCTGTACCATGAAAGCCCCCGCCTGTGGTATAACGCACTGATGGACCTGGGAACGAGTTTGAAGACGACCGTACCAAACCCAAACCGGCGCAGCCGCCAGTATACAAAACAATCTGTTTTCGAAGGATCCGACCGGAAGATCCGGGGCTGCATCCTCAAACTCCTCTTATCCAACGGACGCATGACAGAAAAAAGGGTGATTTCCCTTGTATCTGAAGATCCCGGGCGGGTGAACCAGCTTATCAGGGATCTGGAAGGCGAAGGTTTCCTCACCCGATCCGGCCCCTACATTGCAATTTCCACGCGGTAAACGGGAAACACCAGATCCATTTGGCCATTGTCATGAACCGATGGTTGATAAGTAAAAATTCCCAATAACCGGTTAAAGCAGGTGAGGCACCCCAATGACCGGCCCCAGTTCGATTCCGGATGATGTGAAATGGCAGATCGCAGCAGAGTTCTCCGCCCAACTGCCAGCCCTGTACGACCGGACATTCCGCACAGCCGTCGGCAGGCAGTACGATCGTTTGGAGGAGGAGATCTGGATGGAGGCTGCACGGTTTGCGCTTGCGGTTGCAAAAAACCTCTCCCTCCCGGTCAGCACCGCACAGGACCTTGCAGAGAC
>DUHF01000117.1 GCA_013331015.1 Methanoregula sp. | reverse complement strand
AACCCACCGACCTGCCGGTCCGGATCACGGTCTTCGACTACGATGCTTCCCGCTATACCGAGAAGACGGTCAAAACAATCGGCGAATGTACCCCGTTCCGGGACACCGAAACGGTGACCTGGATCAATATCGACGGTCTTGGCAATCCCCGGCTCATCGAAGAGCTCGGGAAATGCTTTGCCATCCACCCGGTCATCCTCGAAGACATCTTCAACACCTCCCAGCGCCCGAAGATGGAAGACCTCGACCAGTACCTCTACTTAAACCTGAAAGTTCTCACGTACCCTGATTCGCAGCAGTCCATCAAGATCGAGCATGTCAGCATGGTCATTGGGTCAAACTACCTCCTCACCTTCCAGGAGGATATCGGTGATATCTTTGATCCCGTGCGCGAGCGGATCCGGAAAGATGGCAGGATCCGGAAAGCCGGCCCGGATTACCTTGCCTATTCCCTCATTGACTGCATTGTTGACAATTATTTCATGGTCATGGAGAAACTCGAGGAACGGGTGGAGGACCTCGAGGAGGAACTGGTCACAAACCCGACCCGCGAATCCCTGCCCAAGGTCAACGGGCTCAAAAAGGATATGATCTTTTTGCGAAAATCGGTCTGGCCGCTCCGCGAACTGATCAACAATCTCGAGCGGTCCGAATCTGTGGTGATGAAGGAATCGACCCGGATCTACCTCCGCGACGTGTACGACCACACCGTGCAGGTCATCGATACGCTCGAGACCTTCCGCGACATGGTCTCGGGCATGATCGACATCTACCTCTCCGGCCTCAGCTACAAGATGAACGAGATCATGAAGGTGCTCACCCTGATTGCCACCATCTTCATCCCGCTCACGTTCGTTGTCGGCCTGTATGGCATGAACTTTAAGAACATGCCGGAGATCGAGTGGGAATACGGGTATTTTTCAGTACTTGTCGTGATGGCGGTCATGGTGGTGGGGATGCTCATCTATTACCGGAAAAAGAAGTGGATCTGATCCCGGATCCACAACGCAGGTCTGCCGCTCCTTTTTTTTGAATCTGCCTTTTTGGGATCTTTCCCAAACGGCCCTTCTCCTGCCATCCTCCCAAAGTTCTGGTGACGAAAAAGCATCCCAACAATTTAAGCCATGGAAGAGCGAGAAGGGATCGTATATGCAGGATTTGCCAACCATCCTGTTCGTCTACAACCTCGACAGCGGGGTACTGCAGTCGATCCATGATTATTCCACGATGAAACCGGCAACCTCCGGGGCCGAAGCCTCCCCTTTGGTCAGACTCACCGTCAGCCCTTTAGGGATCAAGAAGGAGTGGAAGCGGTTCTTAAAAGAACTCCGCATACCGTCACGATCCCTTGACCGGGACGAGTTCATCAAAGAGTTCGGCCGCCGCCCCATCACCTACCCGATCGTGCTTTTGAAGAAGGGTTCGGAACTGTCGATCCTCATCAGTACCGAAGAGATCATAGCGTGCGGGGAATTACACGACCTGATGTCTCTGGTTGAAGAACGGATCGGGTAACCGTACTCTTTCCGTCATCCCCGGTTCCGGTGACGGGGTACCCCCGTTTTTTTCCTTTGGGATCTTCGCACTCACGTTCTTTTCGCAAATGTCAGGTCGATAGTGTCGAACGCGTCGGTCTCGTCCAGCCGCAGCGGCACGTATCCGGCAATGATAACCGGCCGGTCGATCGCAAACGACCTGTTCAGCCGGAGCTGTTCAATGATTATTCCCCGCGATCTGATGTTTATCCCGATATCATACTCGCCCGGCCGGGCATTCCGGGGCATAAGGGTTGCATTGATCCGGACAAAATTCCATTTCGGGTTCCCCAGAGCGCCACCACTGCATGCTGTCCCCCCGATCGTGTTGGGATCCACGTGGAGGTACGGGTTGGGATCAGAAGCATACTCGCCGGCATTTGCCCTGATGAAAGCGCTGATCTCGTGGTCGGGGACCATGACAAGTTTTGGCACCGGCTGCCGGATCCCGTACGCCGGGTCGCCGGCAGCCTCCGGGAACACCTCCCGCATCGCGCAGTTTGGGATGTCGAAGATGAAATATTCCTTCACAAAGGTGAGGAGTACGATCTGCGGGTCGCCTGCGGCATCGCGGCCATAGGATTTTGGGATCCAGGTCGGGGTTGTGGCAACGGGCTGCGGGGAGACGGTGGGGTAATATGAGGGAACCTGAGATAGCGGGCTTTCCCCCGGAACAGGCGATGCGGGGGGCGAAGGAGACGGTGATGCCGCAGTTGTTGTCTCCGTTGCGGGCTGTCCCCCCGGCACAACAGAGCTGCCCGGCTCCTGCGGCGCGATGCACCCGGCACAGAAAAGGAACGAGGCGGCGAGCATGATGCAGAGAAGAATGATGCCCCGGCTATGCATGGATTTTTGATTTATCCCTGCGATGGCATAAAGGGATCCTCTGCGGGATTGTAAGGGCCTGCATGAAAAAAACTGGCTGGGAATTTCCGGTTAAAAAAAGAGAATATGGAATGTGTCCTTTTTTATTTTCGCAAGCGCCTCATGCCGGTGATAATCGCGACGGTCAGGGCGGCGGCAAGCGCCCCGAATCCCGGTGTTTGTACAAACCCGGGACCATTGAAGACGACTGCGGACTCTTCAGAGGGTCTGACCGTGACGTACCTGCTCTGGGCTTTGTACTGCTCCGGCCATACCCGTACTTCATAATAGCCGGGCGGTACCTCCCGTATCACTGCCTCTGTTGTCTCCTCCTCAGAATAGATGACCTGTTTTGTCTCTTTTCCATCGGGATACTCAACGGACAGGATCATGTAATGAATGTAGGTTACCGGCGTGCCGCCATTCTTGCGCTCAAGGCAGCCGGCACAATTGATCCGGATTGAACCCTGCCCGGGCCCGTCACCGGGAGCTGCCGCCGCCTTCATCGCCGCGGCAGCACTGGTCTCAACGACCGTTGTAGCCGTTGTGACGGTTCGGGTCGGGAGGGGAGTCGTGGTTATTGCTGCCGGCTCAAGGTTCACATCAAGCGAAACGGTCTGCCCGTTCTCCACCGTGACCGCAGCCTGGTAATCCGGGTACCCTTTCAGGTGAACGAGAATCGTGTGGGAACCAACGGGAACCGAGTACAGGGTGATAGGGGTGATGCCCTGCTGGATCCCGTTGCGGGAGACCATGGCTCCGGAGGGTCGGGAGATCACCGAGATCATCCCGTATTGTGCCGGTCGTTCCGTGGTAGCGGTCGTTGTGATGGCGGATATTGGGGTCGCGGTTGTTTCCGTTGTCCCCCCATTGCCGCCCATGGGATCAGCGCCGACAACAATGAGGCCGGTAACCGTTTTCGTATCACTGAGCGTTCCGGTTGCATCCGTGACGGTGAGGGAGACCGTGTAGGTACCCGGGTTCGTGTAGGTGTGCTCAGGATTCTGTGCTGTTGACGTCTGGCCGTCCCCAAAGGACCATGAATACGAAGCAGCATGGGTCGATTGATCCAAAAACCATGCGGTGAACGGGGCAAACCCCTGCGTGAATGAGTCCTGCACGACAAAGTCGGCCACCGGTTGATCTGCTGCGGCACCGGATACCACGAGTGTCATCATCGCAACCATAAACAGGGTAATTGAAAGCATCCTTGGGCAGGTCATAATGTATCGCTGTGTGACGGATATCTGCCGGCTGGTATTTAATGCAATCGCAATGACACCGTCTGGATTTTCACCGAAAAAAGGGCAACCGTAATAAAGTCCACAGCCCCCTTCTCAATTTTTCCCTGCCGGAAAATTCTTGTATTCTCTCCAACATACCCCAGTAGTGCAATGATGAAAACGCCAATAATCATCCTGATCATTACCTGCCTGGTCCTTTCCTCCGGCTGTACCACGCCATCTTCAGGCCCCGGTGTCACCACTCCCTCACCTGTCATCCCAACCTCCGCTGATTCCCTCATGAACGGTGAGGCGCTTCCCGTGTATGGAAATATGAGCCATACCACGCCAAACACCACCTTCGATGTCTCGATTTACGAGTTCGAGATCGGTGAGGTGGCAGAAGACGGCACCCAGGAACTGACGATTTATATTCGCGCAGAGAACACGGGAACCGTACCCATCCAGCTGGTCTGGTTCTCGAAACTGACCGACCTGAACGGGAAGACCTATGGCGGGCTTGGGATCTCCAAGGGGGGCGTTGGTGCACGGACGCGCTTCATTGAGCCCGGTGAGGCCGAGGCTGCCCGCGATTTTGTCATCATCCGTTCCGATCGCGATCTTGAAGCCCTGAAAAACGGTGCAACCCTTGATGTGTACTTCATCGAGCGGCCAACGGATGAGTATCCCCCGTTAAATCCTGAGTATCATACCCAGTGGACCATTGATCCGGGCGTAATAAAGTGATTTAAAAATCTGCTCTGTAGAACTCCTAACTCCCCTTTTTGGATTCAATTGCGATGGAGCCACGGGCGCTCGGGGT
>DUHF01000246.1:3451-3598 GCA_013331015.1 Methanoregula sp. | reverse complement strand
CCTTTGCGGGCGATCTTCTCCCGGGGCCGGTCGAGCAGGGGGAGGTCTTTCATCTTCTTCATGGTATTCGTATCCTTTTTTTGGCAACCCGGGCATGCAGTTTGCGAACAGCAATGGTTGGTATTATTTTATAATAAATATACTCAA
>DUHF01000246.1:0-3419 GCA_013331015.1 Methanoregula sp. | reverse complement strand
TATGGCAACAATCGAGAATGTGAAGGCGGCGCTTGCCGGCGAATCCGAGGCAAACCGGAAATACCAGGCGTTTTCTGACAAGGCTGCTGAAGAAGGGTTCAAGAGCGTGGCAACGCTCTTCAAAGCCGCATCGGAAGCTGAGGCGATCCATGCAAAGAAGCTCTTGAAAGTGCTTGGCGCAATCGACATCACGGCAAAGAACCTTGAGGCGAGTATCGAGGGGGAGACCCACGAGTTCACCACGATGTACCCGGAGTTCATCAAGGCGGCTGAAGCCGAGAAGCGCAGCGATGCCATGCTTGCCTTTACCCACGCCATGAAAGCAGAAGAGGTCCATGCCGGGCTGTACAAAAAGGCGCTCGCCGCGATCAAGGCGGGCTCCGATCTCTCGCGCGAGAAGGTCTATCTCTGCCCGGTCTGCGGGAACATCGAGGTTGGCAAACTTCCGGACAAGTGCCCGATCTGCGGCGTTTTTGCCAAGCAGTTCCGGGAAGTTACCCTTTAATCTTTTTTTGTTTCCGCTGCCTTTTCTGCTGCTCTCATCTCCCGCCGTTTTACCCGTAGCTGGTGCAGCCACAAGATCACAAGGATAAGGGCGATGAGGGTTGCCCATGATGCCGAGTAGATCACGATGATCGGATTCAGGAACGGCTCCGGGGGCAGTGGTGGCGGGGGCGGCGGGGCAATGGCGGTAAACCGGACGGAAACCGTTGCCGGGAACCGGCCGGTCCCGTCGAAATAACTGAGGGTGACCGTTGCGTTCCCCGACGCAATGACACCATCAACCGGTGCGTTGTTGGTGTTCGCAAACGCAATGGACCGGTCGATCCGGCCGGTCTCATCCCGGATCTCCACATACCATGCATCCGGGTTAACCTGCGAGTACTGATCGTATGCGTTGACAACGAGTGTTGAGCCCGGCTGCATGCGGACGTCCCAGGTGCCGGTCATCTCCGCATGGTCAAATTCAAGGGTCCGGAGTACGCTCTCGCCCGGACCCAGGGCCAGTTGACCGGAAGGATCGTTGCAGGAGGTCTCAAACGGGTTTGCCAGCCGGATATTCTCCGGGGGAGCAGACGAGACCTGCGGGCACCGGAAACGGTCGTCCATGATCTGGCTGTACGGGATTGCCCGGTCATAGATCCGGACCTCATCAAGCCCCCCGTAAAGATAATTGGGGCAGACCGGGTCCGGGGTGTTGTAACTTCCGGCATGTGCACCCAGCATAACATAATTGGGGGACTCGTAGACAACCGGCCCTGATGCATTGACCTGGTTGCGGAGGACGCCATCCAGGTAGATCTTCGAGCTCTTCCCGTCATACACGCCGGCAACGTGGTGCCATCTCCAGGGGTTTATTCCTTCGTGCTGCACGTTCACCGAGACTGCGCCTTCACCGGGCACATGAACGGTCCACCAGAGATCGTTCCCGTCCCCGAACCCGAGGCAGTATCCGCCGTTATGGCAGGTGGAGATGAGATCCTGCCGGCCAAACGAGTCCACGAAGAACCAGGTTGAGACGCTGATCCCGTTCTCCGGATGGTTCGTTGACCGGTAGGGGATACTGGCGTAGTTGCCGGGACGGTCGAAGATCAGGGCACCGCCGCAAACCCCGGACTCCACCCGGGACACGTTATGCAGGGTGCCGGCACTCCCATGCCCGGAGGAATCGAGGGCAACCATGCCGCTCCCCTCGTTGCAATTCAGGTAGACAACCGGTTCAAAAGCATCCGTGCCGGACGGCAGGGCGAGTGCGGCAGTGGATACGAACAGCAGCAGAAAGCAGAATGTCAGTGCAAACCGGTTGCGCCACGATGCTTGAATGATTGTCAGACCTCCGTTAATGCTGTATTGGGGTTTCTTTGTAAAAAGAATGTTGTGCTGGATTTTTAAATTGGCCCCCGTTTTTATCAAGGCCGGTATCTTTATATTGTCCCGGATCATTTTTGGGATAATGACCCGGGTCACCGTCTATTCAACGCAGAACTGCCCGTACTGCCGGATGGCCAAAGCGTTTCTCGACAAGTACCGCGTGCCGTACGAGAGCCTTGATGTTGGTGCAGATATCGAAGCGGCAAAGAAGATGATCGAACTCTCCGGCCAGCGCGGGGTGCCGGTCATCACGGTGGATGACGAGGTGATCGTCGGGTTCGACGCCCAGCGCTTGAACGAGCTCTTCGGGGAGACGACAGCGGATGAGAATTTCGATGTGCTCATTGTCGGTGCCGGCCCGGCCGGGCTGACAGCTGCGGTCTATTGCGGCCGGAAGATGCTCAATACCCTCATCATCAGCGAGAATATCGGGGGGCAGGCGCTTGAGTCGTGGGCGATCGAGAACTACATGGGTTACCGGATGGTGACCGGCGAGGATCTGATGAAGAAGTTCGAGGAGCAGGTCCGCACGCTCAACCTCCGGCTCGAACTCGACCGGATCACCTCCATTACCAAAGAGGGAAGCCTCTTTGTCGGAAAGACGGCTTCCGGTGCCGAAGTGCGGGCAAAGGCGCTCATCCTCACGCAGGGCAACCGGCCCCGGAAGCTGGGGGTGGCAAACGAGGAGCAGTACCTGGGCCGGGGCCTCTCGATCTGTTCCACCTGCGACGGCCCGCTCTACAAGGGCAAGAAAGTTGCCGTAGTGGGTGGCGGCAACTCGGCATTGCAGACCGCAATCGAGATGAGTGAGCTTGCAGTATCCGTTGACCTGATCGTCCGGAGCACCATCCGGGCGGATCCGGTCTATGTGAAGAAACTTGGGGAGAAGACGAACATCACGGTTCACACCGGCTCGCACGTCACTGCCCTTGAAGGCGAAAAGTTCCTCTCGGCAGTGACCATTGCAGACGATCAGGAAAAAGAGCAGAAACTCGAACTTGACGGGGTCTTCATCGAGATCGGCTGGCTCCCCAACACCGATATGGTGTCAGACCTCGTCAACCTCAACGAGAAGAAGGAGATTGTTATCGATATCAACGGGAAGACAAGTACTCCGGGAGTCTTTGCGGCAGGCGATGTGACGAACGTGAAGAGCAAGCAGATCATCATTGCATCCGGTGACGGGGCAAAGGCGGCGCTCGAAGCGTACTGGTACCTGCTGAGCGAGTGGAAGGAGTGATGGTGCCGCGTTCCTCAACTCATAAGTCAGTTCTTTTAGGTATGGTTTCCTTTTACGATAATTGTCAGGAAACTGTTGACGCTCCCGGGGGTTTCACCCCCGCCGCTGTGGCGCCCCCGGTTGCGATGACGATGTATTACCTTTGTCGTGAACCGTCGAGTCCTGTATTACGTATTATGATTTGGTAGTTGAAGCCGCCGCGGGAGCGCCCCCGCGGGGGCGGCGGCAGTCATCGTTAGGGGGTATGGGGGCATCAGCCCCCATCAATATTCTTTTCGCGTTTTTCATAGGAAATTATTCCCACAGC
>DUHF01000307.1 GCA_013331015.1 Methanoregula sp. | reverse complement strand
GACCTTGTAGGATCCCCCGGAGCGTCCAGGATCTGCGGGTGCATGCGACATGGTGGTGGTGTGAAGTAGGATCTGGTGCTGCTGGTTAAAAATGGCAGTGGTTTGTCACCAGGGGGACAATCCCCCCAACGGCACCAGCAGCATTCTTTTGCAGATGATTTTTTTAAAATGGCCGGCAACATAGATTACTGCATCCGGCATTTTCCGTTTCGTGACACGACAACGGGTTTTGCTCACACCCAACAGGGCTGATACTATGGATACCCGACCTGCAAATTACCTCCGCCACCGCCTGGAGCGTCTTTCAAAAGCCATTGAAGCGACCGGCGAACATTTTTCTGAGCTCTCTGCTTTTGGGAGATACCCTGCATCAGCCCCCTATTACGAGAGGAGCGGGATCCTCCAGCTCCTCGACTCACTGGAGGAAAAAAACGGGGAGTGGGGGGATCTCATGCAGGAGTTCGAAAGACTCGAACAGGATCTCAGGCTGCTTGAAGCGGATCGGGGACCGGTATACCGGCAACGGCTCCGCGAGGAACTCAGTGCCTGCCTTGATGCCTATTTCTCTGCGGTATGCCATGCAAACCTCGGGGGGAAAATCCAGGGATCGGATCAGGATCTCTTGTGCCGCGACCGGATCGTTATCCTTATCCGCGAACTGGAAAAAGACCACGATCTTTCTGAAGCTAAAGACCTTCTCCGCATGCTGGATGCCAACCTGTTCCCACGGGATGCCACAACGAATGGCGATCTCACAGACACGTGCCAGAAAGAAGGGGGCGGGCTGCTTCACACCACCTGCCGGAATCGCATCGAAGGGTGATTCCCGCGGGCCGGTGACCGTCCCATTTACCCCAGGGGTCAACGCTTCCCCGCAGGATCATCTCACCCTGATTACGACAATGGTAATATCATCCGACTGGGGCGCAGTGCCCGAGAAGGTGCGGATCTCTTCGATGATGGTGTCGGTTATATCCTGCACGGGACGTGACCGGTTCCGGCTCACGCAGTCAAGGAGCCGTTCCTCCCCGAAATATTCGTCCCGCTCGTTGAATGCTTCCGTGACCCCGTCGGTATACAGGACAAGGAGATCCCCGTGACGGAGTTCAAGCAGGGAGGGGGCGATACTGACATCGGGAACAACCCCAAGCGCAATACCTCTTTGTCCGGTCATCCAGGATCCTGCTTCACCCTCCCGGAGGAGAAGCGGGGGGTTATGCCCGGCATTGACATACGTAAAGGTCATGGATTCGGGTTCGAGCACCCCGTAGAAGACTGTGATGAACATGCTTGACCGCCCGTCCCCGTAGATGAGCCGGTTGGAAGTGCTGACCGCACCCCGGGGATCCGGATCATCGGTACCACAGGCATGGATGATGGTCCTTGACAGGGCCATGTAAAGGGCGGCACTGACCCCCTTTCCCGCAACGTCGGCGATAACAAAACCCCACCGGCCCTTACCGGCCGGGATGAAATCATAGAGATCGCCGCCGATCTCCATGGCGGGAATCGTTTCGGCTGCCACTTCGAACCCCTCGATGGAAGGGACGGACTCCGGGAGGAAAGAGTCCTGGATCTCCTTTGCGATCTCGAGCTCTTTGGTGTACCGCTCCTTCTCGGCCGTGGTCCGCTTAAGATCCTCAATATTGTTCTTTAAATCCAGGGCCATCTGGTTGAACGAGTCGGCAAGTGCCTCGAACTCGTCACCACTACGGATGTCGAGCCGGAAGTCGAGATCCCCTTTGCCGATAACGGTCGTGCCTTCCCGCAGGGCATCGACCGGGCGCGTGATGATCCGGGCAAGATACCATGACAGGATGATGACGATTACCAGCAGCAGGATACAGAGCCCGGCAAAGATGTACAGGATACGGTCGGTATACAGGATGAGCTGCCGGTCGATCTCGGAGGTGGCGGCAATGATGGTGCTCTCGGTCCGGACAATGGGTTCCACCACATCGCTCACGGGCATGGAGAATGCATAACTCCAGCCAAGGGACCTGACCGGGGCATAGGCAACGATACTGTCGATGCCATTGAAGTCAACCCTCCCAAGCCCGGTCCGGCCGGCCGTCATATTGTACCCGACCGCAACCAGATCGGGATCCGCGCTCATGAGGGGGTTCTCTTCAGGAAACGGCTGGTCCCACCGGGTCTTTCCGGACGAGAGGCCCGGTCGGCTCAGGATGGTGCCTTTGCTGTCGACGAGGACTGAATAGCCCTTCTCATTGAGCGTGAGGTTGGTATACCGGTTGAGCTGGTCGACCGTGACATCGGATGCCACCACCCAGGTGCCGTACTTTGTGCTGACAGCCTGTGCGCAGGTAAGGATCAGGCCATTGCCCGACGCATCCACATACGGCTCGGTCCAGACGGGTCCATCGGAGAGTTGTGCCAGGGTAAACCATGACCGTTTGCGAAAATCGAAGTCCGGATCCGGGTTCTGTTCCCACGGGTACGCCCGCAGGATACCGGATTGTGTCACAACATAGACCGAGGCCAGGTCGCCGTCCGTGTGGTAGACGGATGCAAGCATATCATCCATGCCGGCAAGGGCACGGTACTCCTTGTCGGTCTCAGTTACCACAACACCCGGTGCAAGCTCAACGACGGTCCCCATCAGCGGGTCCGGCGGCGGATGGGACGGGGGATAGGAACGGGTCTGCGATTCATACGCGGGATTGTGCTGGATCGACCGTGCGTGATCGGCAAGGATACTGAGTTCTGCTTCCGAGGACCAGAATATCTCATCGATGAGCTCTGCCTGGCTCACGGCAACCCGGATGAGGTATGCTTCTGTTGCATTATGGAGGGCGGTAGTACTGTCCCGGACCGCATCGGCACCCAGACGGGTGCTGCTCAACCGGGCGGCACTTCCCATCTCGCTGATGGTGATGAACGCCGCAAAGCCCATGACCAGCAGGCAGAAGAGCGAGAGGAAGAGGAAGATGGTGAGGATCTTCGTCCGCACGTTAACGGAGAACCGGGGGAGATAACGGGATTTCACGATAAGTTACTCCATGGATCGTTACTCATATTTCCGGTATCCGGCACCGGCTGCGAGATTGCCCTGCCATCCTTCATGACAGGAGACGGGACTTCCGGATGGCATCCTCGATGGCGGTCTGCAGATCGCTGGCATTGACCGGTTTTGTCAGGTACCCAAAAGGCTTTGTCTTCATTGCCCGCTCAAGGGTGTTCACGTCGGAGTTTGCCGTCAGGTAAATCACCGGGATCGCATACGTCTGGTAAATGATTTCCGCTGCCGTGATCCCGTCCATCATCCCTTTGAGGAATATATCCATCAGCACGATGTCCGGGTGCCGGAGTTCTGACAAGCTGATTGCATCCTCGCCGTTCATGGCGGTACCGACAACCGCGTGCCCCATCTTTTTAATTATGGCCGCAATCTCCATTGCGATGATCATCTCATCTTCAACAATCAGGACGCTGTAAGCCATGGGGCAAATTCACCTTAAAAAACCCGTTTTCTTCTCATCCGTGAAGCTGAACCGGTAGTTATAGATCCTACGTGATGCGAGGAATGATAAATACCTTCACTTCCTTTTAGCCGGTGCCTGGCAAAAAACCCCATAGGGAGTTGTACCAGTACAAACGGGAGATTTTTTTAGCGCACCCAGTTCCAGACATCGCC
>DUHF01000275.1:908-3541 GCA_013331015.1 Methanoregula sp. | reverse complement strand
TTCCCCGGAGCTTGCGTGTACCGGCGTCGGTTATGGGAAGACGGCGAAAACCGCACTTCGTCATCTGTTCGGCGGCAGCCATGATGGTCCGGGTTGGCGGAGAGGAGATTACGTCCTGCGTTGCGATCGCCATGATCTCGCCGTCCTGTTTCACGATATGGGATTTGAACTCTACCGGTCCGCGGTCGAGTTTTCCCTGCATCTTCAAGAGCCGGTCGCCCTGTTTGATGCCCCTGGAATTCTGGTGCATTATCGCCCTCCTTAAGGCATGATGACTTTGGTTATGGATTCATGCCGGGTATTCCCCGGGTTTCTAATCCCTTACGCCAGTGCCCGCAACACATCGTGGCGGTTGATGACCCCGACCATCCGGTCCCCGTCCATCACTGGCAGCATACTCACATCATGTGCCACGATCAGTCCGGCTGCCGCACTGATCGGTTCGTCCGGGCCGATGGTGAAGACATTACGGGTCATCACCGTCTCGATCCGGGCCTGGTTGTGCTGCGCGATCGCCGACCGCACCTTCCGGGCGGAGATCAGGTCGCGACGCGAGATTATCCCGGCAAGCCGCTTTTTGATAACCACCGGAAACGTGGTAAACCCGCTTTCGAGGATCATCGCGTACACCTTCTGGATCTCGTCCTCCGGTGCCGCTGATACAACCTTTGTGGACATCTGGTCCGCGACACTCCCCGACAACTCGTGACGGGAGATGATGACCGGGAAGAGATCCGCAAGCAGGACGCCTCCGATGATGTGCGGCTCGCTGTTGACGACCGCTGCGCTGTCCGTGCGGTAGTCCCGCATCATCGTTACCACAGCCTCGATGGAATCCCCGGCATGAACCGCCGGCGCATCCTTGATGAAGCCTTCCACGGTCACGTTCGACTTGGTCGCTGTCACCCGGAGACCGTCCGTGATATCGATATAGCCGAGGAGGTTTGCTTTTTTGTCCACGACATAGACTTCACGAAACCGGTCGTCCCTTAAGATCTGTCGCGCCTTGGTTATCTGATCGGTATGTTTCAGCACAGGGATCTCGACGATGAAATCCTGTGCCGTCCTCATGTAAGGTTTTCCTCCTCACGGCAGCGGGCGCAGAGCATGAGGTTGTCAACCCGCTTTAAGTCGTCGGACATATTGCTGCAGCGGTTGCACATTCCCGGCTCGATGAGTTCCTCGCGGTTGATCTCGATGAGTTCTTCAAGAATGTCATTGACTGCGCTGGAGACGGTCAGGAGGTCCCGGACGGTGACGATCCCGATAACCTTGTCGGTATCATCGACAACCGGAAGCCTCCGTACCTTATGCTTCACCATCATGTGGGCAGCACACCCTACCGTCTCGTCCGCACTCACCGTGATGAGTGGCGTACTCATGATATCGTTCACACGCACCGTACTTGGCTTGAGGTCCTTTGCTACCACCTTGCAGTTGATGTCCTCCTCGGTCACGATCCCGATGGGCTTGTTGTGTTCGAGGATGATCACGCTTCCCACGCCTTCATTGCACATGGTCTTTGCCGCTTTTGCGACAGTGGCTCCGAGAGCTAGGGAAGTTGGATTGCGATTCATGACTTCCCGCAGGGGAACTTTGGTCTCAAACCGGATTGCATTGGATGTCTTTTTCATGAGTCACCTCCTAAAAAGTGCCTTTACAATTAGCATACTCCCCTCCCTTTGTATAAATCCATTTTGGCAGGGGCAGCACGTCATGCTCCACAGTAATACCAGATCTGCACCGGGACACCCTTCCGCCGGGAAGGACCGCATCCGTTACGAGAAACCTAATAAAGTGCGTATTCTATACAGTACCTACATATCAGCACAGATCCACACTACCCGGAAACATCCCCGGGGAATCGAGGTGTCAATTGAAGATATTTATCCAGACTTACGGAAAAGTGAAGAAGAAATTTGCCAATTTTCTTAACCGGTTTTTCAAGAAGAAGCGTACGCGCATCGGCATTTACGGTCCGCCGAACGCTGGCAAGACCACGCTTGCCAACCGGATTGCACGGGACTGGACCGGTGATGCCCTCGGCCCTGTAAGTGAGATCCCGCACGAGACCCGCAGGGCGAGAAAGAAGGAGGATATCATCATCTCGGGAGCGAACGGGAACACGGTGACCATGGACATTGTGGACACGCCCGGGGTCACGACAAAGATCGATTATCACGAGTTCCTCGAGTTCGGGATGGAGAAGGACGAGGCGATCATCCGCGCACGGGAAGCCACCGAAGGCGTTGCCGAGGCCATGCACTGGCTGCGCGAGGATATCGACGGCGTAGTGTACATGCTTGACTCAACACTCGACCCGTTCATGCAGGTAAACATCATGATGGTCGGGATCATCGAAGCCCGCGATCTCCCGGTCATCATCGTTGCCAACAAGATCGACCTCCCCGATGCAGCGCCGGGACGGATCCGGAGCGCGTTCCCCCAGCACCCGGTGGTCGCCATCTCGGGACTTGAGGGCAGGAACGTCGAGAACCTTTACGAGACGATGCTCGAATACTTCGGGTGAGCGCAATGCCGCACAAATGTACTAAATGCGGGCGCGAATATAAGGACGGGTCAACAGAGATCCTCAAAGGGTGCGCCAGCTGCGGCAACAAGAAGTTCCTCTA
>DUHF01000275.1:0-869 GCA_013331015.1 Methanoregula sp. | reverse complement strand
GAGATCCTCGAAGTTGTCGAACCGGCAAAGAAGAAGGAAGTGGAGATGTACGACCGGGTGGAGACCATCCGGATTGTCTCGCCCGGCTCCTATGAGCTGAACCTCGAGAAGATGGCGCAGGGCGATGAGCGGATCGTAAGCGTTGGCAAGGAAGGCTCGTATATCATCGACCTGATGTCGATGACAAAGGAAGAGCCGAAGAAGAAGAGCAGGAAGAAGTAAAAAAACTCCTCAATCCTTTTTTTTAATCCCGATAATTTTAGAAACCCCCCCTCACCGCGTTGCCATCTCGCCGCGCACGCCCTCGTACGGAGCCGGCAGATCCAGCCGCCGGAAAAACTCGTCGCAGAAGATCAGGCTGTTGATGACCGCCCATTCAGCACAGCCGTGCCCGAGGCATTTATCCGGAAAGAACGGGAGGTTGCCTGCGGCAAGCGGATTTATGGCAAACTTCTTCCGGAGATTCTTTTCAAACCTGGCGCCGGTCGTTTCTTCTCCCGAATCCTGCTTCCCCCAATCCCCGATCACCACCCATTCCCTCTTGTAGTGCATGAGGTGGTTCCTGATCTCGATGAGATCATGAATATTGTCAAACGCCCGGTCACCCCCCTCAAACGGCAGCCTTTCTCCGATCGTGAGTATCTTCTGGTATTTGGTGATCATCGGTGCGCGGTCAAAGTTCTTCTCGTTTGTCCACTTCTCGCGGATCTGTCTTAAGAGGGCTTCGTGCTTATCATCCGAAAAGAAATAGGCCTCATCCGCTGCATCGGCATAGAGCTCGTTGATGGTGGATTCAAGGAATGCAACCGAAGAGAGTACGGAGTTGAGGATGAACGCCTCGTGTTTAAGAAGGATTTCCGGCGGTACGT
>DUHF01000285.1 GCA_013331015.1 Methanoregula sp. | reverse complement strand
TTGAACTGGTCCATCCCGATGACAAAGCGGCAGCCTTCGATCGTCACATGCGCCGGCTCAGGGGAGAGGCTGTCGATCCGCTTGCGGAACTCCGGATATTCGATTCCGCAGGGACAATGCACTGGATTGAGATAAATGCCGTGATCGTCCCATGGGACGGGAAACCGGCCACCCTGAACTTTGCCACGAACATCACGGAACGCAAGAAGACAGACGATGCCCTTTTCGAGAGTGAGAAGAGTTACCACGGGCTCTTCAACTCGGTCCGGGAGGCAATCTTTATCCAGGATCCTGAGGGGAAGATCCTCCAGGTCAATGACGGAGTCGTGGCAATGTATGGCTACCCGAAGGAATTTTTCATCGGCAAAACTCCTGTCGTCCTATCAGCGAGAGGCTGTAATGACTTAAAAGAACTTACCCGCCGTATGGAGCTGGCTTTCGATGGCGAGCCGCAATCCTTTGAGTTCTGGGGGAAACGGAGCAGTGGGGAAGTCTTCCCAAATGAGGTCCGGCTCTACAAAGGGTTCTATTTCGGAAAAGATGTGCTCATTGCCGTTGCAACTGACATCACGGAGCGAAAGCGGGCGGAAAAGGCGCTCAGGGAAAGCGAGCATCACTACCACCTGCTTGCCGACAACGTCAGCGATGTCATCTGGACTGCCGACAGGGAAATGCAGCTGACCTATATCAGCCCTTCCGTTACTTCCCTGACAGGATATACTCCGGAAGAGTGCCTGAACCTCCGTCCCGACCAGAGCCTGACACCGGAATCATTCCAGAAACTGGTCCAGACAAGAACTGACAATATCACCGCTCTTGAACGCGGACTTCCCGAATTCCTCTCACCGCAGGTACTGGAGCTTGAATATGTCAGGAAAGATGGATCAACATTCTGGGCTGAAGTGGTCATCAGCCTGATCCGGATAAACGGGGGAGAACCCCAGGGTGTCATAGGGGTGACACGGGACATCACCGAGCGGAGGCGGGTTTTAGAAGCTCTTGCGGAAAGCGAGGAGAAGTTCCGCGAGCTGGTCGAGCACTCGACCGATGTCATCTACACGAGTGACTTCGCCGGAGTCTTAACCTCCATCAGCCCGGTAGTGCACCGGCTCCTGGGATATTCCCCGGACGAGCTTGTCGGGAAGAATATCAGCGATTACCTCTCGGCCGAATCTGTTGAGACGGTGACAGCAGAGATCAAAAAGAAGAGAGAACAGACCAGGACCGAGGCTCTCTATGAAGTGCAGATTCGGGGACACGATGGCGAGTATAAACCGATCGAGGTGAACAGCCGGGTCCGTATGCGGGAGGGGCGTCCATTCGACATCCTCGGGATCGCCCGCGATATCTCGGAACGCAAACAGACAGAGGAGGCGCTCCGGAACAGTGAGAATTACCTCAAAACCATCTTCAATACAATCCAGACGGGCCTGGTTATCATCAATCCGGAAACCCATATGATTGTCGACATCAACCCGGCGGCCGGGAGGATGATCGGAGAACCACGGGAGAAGATCATCGGTTCGGTCTGCCACCAGTACATCTGCCCGACTGAAGCAGGGAACTGTCCGGTAACGGACCTCGGCCAGTCCATTGACAATGCCGAGCGGACCCTCATGACAGTAAACGGGCCCCGTTCAATCTTAAAAACGGTCATCCCTGCGCAACTCTCGGGAAAGCACTACCTCCTTGAGAGTTTCATTGACATCACCGACCGCAAGCAGGCCGAGGAGAAACTGTTTGAGAGCGAGGAGAAGTTCCACCTGATCTTCAGGAATTCCAATGATGCCATTTACCTCTTTGAGATCACCCCTGCGGGTATGCCCGGCAGGATTGTGGATGCAAACGAGATGGCTCTCCTGCAGACCGGCCAGGAAAAAGAGGGGCTGCTTAAGAAAACATTCCTTGAAGTACATTCCCCGGAAAATCCCCAGAAGTCCCGGGCGATTATGATGGAACTTCTCACCCGGGGCCAGGTACGGTTCGAGACGGATGTCCTCAGAAAGGATGGCATCAAACTGCCGGTTGAAGTGAGCGCCCAGTTTGCCAAACTCAACCAGAAGACCTACGTGATCGCAGTCTCCCGCGATATATCAAGAAGAAAACGCGAGGACCGGGCACTGCGTATCGCCAACCAGAAACTCCAGCTGATGAATATCGTGGCATGGCACGACATCCAGAACAAAGTGACCGGCCTGAGGGGTTACGTGGAACTGAGCAAGGATCTTGTTACCGATGAGACGATGAAGAGATTCATCCGGAGCGAGGAGGAGGTGCTCAAGGTCATCCACCAGCAGCTCCAGTACACCAAGGAATACCAGGAGATGGGCATTCACCCGCAGGAATGGATCAACCTTAACCGTATGCTCCGGATGATCCTCTCGCTTGCCGAGACGGGTAGTATCCGGGTAGTAATCGATGTCGGCGATCTTGAGATCTTCTGCGATCCCGTTATCTCCAAAGTCTTCAGCCACCTCATCGACAATACGAAGACCCATGGGGAGAGGGCAACCTGCATACAGATCAGCTGCTCCGAGAGCGCTGATGGCCTCACCCTGGTTTACGAAGATGATGGGGTTGGAATTCCGGACGAACAGAAAAAAGAACTCTTCCTGCGCAATGTCGGAACCCCCTCGGGATTCTCCCTCTTCTTCATCCACGATCTGCTGGAAGTCTCCGAGATGACGATTACGGAGAACGGGATTTTTGGGAAGGGAGTACGGTTCGAGATCGGCATCCCCCGGGGGATTTACCGGTTTGGTAAGAAGGAATGACTCCCTTTTTTGCCAGGACTGGAGTTCCGGTGCAGTGAGATGGTGGCGGTCTTTGGAACAACAACAGGTATTTTCCAATGACTCCGGGAAGCCGGTGTTTTCCTGAGGGAAAAAGAGCAAAAAAAAATTTTTCTGCTTCAATCAGACAGTACTCTGACCAGCGTTCTTTCTTCCGCAGGGAGGAAATATGCCGCAATGGCGAGGTGGCACCGGTAACTGCCGGCATTCCGACAAACAACCATTTAACCCGCCATACCGGACACTGATCCATGGATCGGGCAGAACACGTCCATATCATCAGCGCCGGCGAGAAGACACACATCGCCTATCCTGCAATGTTCCGCGAATATCCGGCCATCTCCCGGACCATCGTATTTACCGACAGCATTGTTTATGAAGGGTCAACGGACCCGGTGACGGAGAGGCACCGGCTCGCGGTCCGGAATGCGGTCGCGGCAGCGCAGGAGATCTCAGCCTCGCTCTCGATACCTTTCATTCGGGAGCGGGTCGTTCCGCCAGCGTATCGTTCTGTCCGATCAGCGCTTGCGAGAATCCGGCAGCAGCACCCGAAAGCACAGTTCACGTTCGATCTCTCCGGCGGGTCAAAAGAACTCTGCCTGGCGCTCTTTGCGTTTGCGCTCTGGGTTGGCGGGGAAGTCTCTGCATCCTTTGATGAGAAGACCGCACGCCGGGTACCGCAGCCGGACCGCACGGTCAGTTCCCTGCTTTCCAATCCCAATCACCAGACGATCCTCGCGATTCTCCTGATGCGGAGGGATGCAAAAAAGAAAGAGACATCGGGAACCGTCCCCCCTTTGTGGGTGAGCCGGCAGTACCTTTACCGGCAGGTGTTTTCGTACTATATACCGTCCCGGACAAAGAAAACGGACCCGGGCGATCCGCCCGGGCCGGTTGTGCGCCCCGGTAAGGGAAGGACGCCGGGCGCAGAACTGTCCCAAGCCACCTTCTCCGGGTTTATGCGCACCCTCCGCGATGCCGGGCTCGTCGAAGAGGACTATGTCAGGGACAGCCAAAAAGAGAAATCCTACCGGATTACCGACGCCGGGGAGACTGCCTTTCGGTTCTTTTCCGATCCCTCCACCAGCTCGCTGGTCAGGAGCATGCTTGAGAGTTTTTGAGGCAGGATCCGGGATCGCTTTTTTCATTTTTGCTTCACCATTTTCTGCCGGATCTTTCTTTTTTTTGGATTTTTTTCTGCCAGACCCTGCCGGAAAATTTTCAATCGCGATCACCGGGTGTTAGTTGATGCGGCTACAATCGGATAATTATCCTACAATCGGCATGTACATGCTACAAAATTTCTGGTTCTCCGGCGTGAGGCGGTGCTCGGTTTTGGTCAGGGGTCGATTGAAAAAGAATGAGCGGGGGGTGAGGGGGTGATTAAAAAAAATTGCCGGAGATCGATTGCGAATTTTTTCGTGCGGACCAGAGCCGGAGTTTTCAGTAACATGGTTTGCCCAATGTGATCCGGATTGATTCATTTTCCGATCATGAGAATCGTTGAACCGGGAATTACCCGGGAGGGTTTCCCGCTTCAGGGTTCCTCGCGGGGGACGGCGGGGCGGGGTGAATCATGAACCGTCATCCCTCAGCTCAATTATGATACTTTTTTCACTAACAGGGATGATAAATAATGATAGATCGCCGGGTCGCAAAAGCGCGCTCACCGATCCGTTCACAACCACTGCAGGAGTTGGATACCATCGCCGAAATCCCCAAAGAAGAATACGTGCTGAAATGTTCCTCGGCATGCGCCGGGTGCAGCGACTCGCTCGCCCTCCGGTACGTCCTCAAGGCAGCAGGACCTGATACCGTCCTTGTCATCCCCGCGTGCTGTACGAGCGTCATCCAGGGCATCTACCCGAACACCGCGTTCAATGTCCCGGTCTACAACATCGCTTTTGGTGCCGCGGCAGCCTGTGCCTCGGGCATGAGCAACGCATTCCGTGGTGCTGGCAAAAAAACGAACGTGATTGTCTATGCTGGAGACGGCGGTACCCTTGACATCGGCATCCAGGCCATGTCCGGCGCATTCGAGCGGGGCACCGATTTCCTCTACATCTGCTATGACAACGAGGCCTATGGCAACACCGGCATGCAGCGGTCGGGAGCTACCCCGCTTGGGGCAAAGACCACCACAACTCCTACGGGCAAGACCGATTTCAAGAAAGACATCGACGGCATCATCGCCGCCCATGACCCGCCCTACATGGCAACCGCGGCGGCAGCCTACCCGCAGGACCTGTTTAAGAAAGTGCAGAAGGCGCTATCCTTCCGGGGCCCAAGCTTCATCCACGTCCTTGCCCCCTGCCCGCCCGGCTGGCGGTACTCGACCGAGAAGACCGTCGAGATGGGCAAGCTGGCGGTAAAGTCCGGCATATGGGTGCTCTACGAGCGCGAGTACGGGAAACTCTCCATCGGTGCACAGTCAAAAGTCGCGATGAAAAAGCCAATCCCGCTCGAGGACTACCTTTCCCCGCAGGGCCGGTTCAAGGGCATTGATCCAAAGAACGTGGAGATCCTCAAACAGCGGATCGCCAAAAACTTTGCAAAACTCGCAGCAGAGGAGGCGTCCTCATGAAGAAGATCGCGACCGGCAACAAGGCGGTTGCCGAGGCAGTGAAGCAGGTTGTTCCTGCAGTTGTCGCTGCATACCCGATCACACCCCAGACAGAGATCGTGGAGCAGATCGCAGAGTTTGTCACCAGCGGCGAACTGAAGAGCCGGTATATCGCAGTCGAGAGCGAGCACTCGGCAATGGCAGCCTGCATCGGCGCAAGTATCACCGGCGTCCGGACGTTCACGGCAACAAGCTCCCACGGGCTCCTGTACATGCACGAGATGACCAACTGGGCTGCGGGTGCAAGGCTTCCCATTGTCATGGCAAATGTCAACCGGTCACTCGGGCCCGGCTGGAACATCTGGGCAGAGCACACCGATGCCATGCAGGAACGCGACACCGGCTGGCTCCAGGTATACGTGAGCACGGTACAGGAAGCGTACGATGCCATCATCATGGCATTCCGGATCGCTGAGCACCACGATGTGCTCCTGCCGGTGATGGTGAACCTCGACGGGTTCCTCCTCTCCCATATCATGCAGCCGCTCGATACCATAGAACCTGGCGATTTCATCCCGCCACTCAGCCTCCCGTACGCAATTGATGTAACGAACCCGGCAGGGTATGGGGGGCTCACCGGTCCCGACCAGCATTTTAAGTTCCGGTGGGATATCGAACGCTCGATGCGGGATTCGGTAACGGTCATTGAAGAGACCGAAAAAGAATTCGCAAAACGGTTTGGCCGGAGATATGGTTTCACCGAGAACTACCGGTGCGAGGACGCCGAGATCATCATCGTTTCCCTGGGGACACTCGGTAAAGAGACTGAAGTTGCCATCGACCTGCTGAGGAAGGAGGGGATCCGGGCCGGCTCCATGCGCCTGCGCTGGCTCCGCCCGTTCCCTGACCTTTCCCTCCTCAAAGGAAAGCAGGTTGTGGTCATTGACCGGGACTACTCGTTTGGACGCGGGGGAATCCTGGCAACGGAGATTGTAGCCCAGACAAAGGAAGATGTCTTCAGCGTCATTGCCGGTCTCGGAGGCCAGGAAGTCACGTACGAGGATGTTGCAGACTTTGTGCGCAAACGTCGCGTAGGTACCGAGTTCTGGTTCGGGGTGAACGCCAATGTTTGAGATCCGTATTCACTCGCGGGGCGGCCAGGGCGGCGTCACCGCGGCCCGGCTCCTTGCCCTTGCGGCAATCCACGACGGGAAATATGCCACCGCAGCCCCCTTCTACGGGGCGGAGCGCCGCGGGGCACCCATCGTCTCGTTTGTCCGGATCGATGAAACCCCGATCCGGGTCTACAGCCAGATAAAAAAACCGGACATGGTCGTTGTCCTTGATGCGAGCGTTATGGACGTGGTCGATGTCCTGCAGGGCCTCAAGTCCGGAGGAAAAGTGCTCATCAACAGCCAGCAGAAGAAAGAATTTGCCGGTTACGCTTTCTGCAATGTTGACCTGACCGGTATTGCCCTCCGGGAGAAACTGGTGGTGTCGGGGAGCCCGATCCTCAACACGCCGGTCATTGGTGCCCTTGCAAAGATGGGGATCGTATCTGTCGATTCGGCAAAGAAGGCAATCCGCGAGATGTTTACCGATGAGCGGAACGTAAAAGTGGCTGAAGCTGCCTACCAGGAGCTGATCGTATGACCACTACGCAGAAACGTGAACGCCTCGCGATGAGCAGGCCTGTTGAAGGAGCAACCGGGAAGACCGGTACCTGGCGGGTCTTCCGGCCGGTTGTCGACAGGGAGAAGTGCAATGCCTGCGGGCTCTGTGCAACCTATTGCCCCGACGCTGCCATCAATGACGATCTGGAAATCGATCTTACCTACTGCAAGGGCTGCGGGATCTGCGCCAACGAGTGCCCGAAGAAGGCAATCGGGATGGTGCGGGAAGAGAAGTGACAGAGTTGTGGAGACGATTCCACCGGTTTTTTTTCGTGCCGGATCTTTTCCGGTTCTTAGTTATTCATTTTTCATAGTCGATAAAAAAGGGTTTAACAGATAAGCCCGAAACGAAGGGTATGGAAGCCGATTGGCACAATCGTGCTCTGCAACAGATGGATATCGATAAGATCCGGTCTGTCCGTCTCCAGTTTACCGACATCCTGGGACATTTAAAGAACGTCTCCATCCCAGTCCAACAGTGCAAAAAAGCATTCCGCGAGGGGATCTGGTTCGACGGCTCATCAATCGAGGGATTTGCACGGATCGACGAGTCGGATATGTTCCTTGTTCCGGATCCCGCTACGTACACGATCATTCCCTGGACCCTGAAGGATGCCCGGGAAGCCAGGTTCCTCTGTAATGTAATGGATTGTTCAGGAAAACCGTTTGAAGGGGATCCGCGTTCGGTTCTCATAAAGGCGCTTGAAGATACCCGGGGTTCGGGCTATGAATTTTTCACCGGCCCTGAGATGGAGTTCTGGCTTTTTGAAAAGTCAGCAGCACAACCGATGGCATTATTTCATGACAGGGGCGGGTATTTTGACCTCAGCCCTGCCGATCACGGCGTGGAGATCCGGCGCGGGATCATTCTTGCCCTTGAGAAGATGGGATATTCGATCGAAGCGTCCCATCACGAAGTATCCTGTGGCCAGCACGAGATCTCCTTCCGGTACGGCCACGCGCTTGCCACTGCCGACCGGATCACGACGTTCAAGTATGTTGCCCGGACCATTGCCATGCAGTCCGGGGTCATTGCATCATTTATCGCAAAACCAAAGGCCGGCATCAACGGGAATGCTATGCATGTCCATGCATCGCTTTACCGTAACGGAAGAAATGCGTTCTTCGATCCTGATGCACCCCATGAAGTCTCGGGTACTGCCCTGATGTTCATCGGGGGGCTTCTTCTCCATGCAAAAGGATTGTGCCGGATCGCCAATCCCACGATCAACTCCTACAAGCGCCTCACACCGGGGTATGAGGCTCCCTGCAATGCCTCGTGGAGTCTTGCGGACCGGTCCGCACTGGTCCGGGTGCCTGCAGCGAGGGGCAACGGGACCCGGATTGAACTCCGGAACCCGGATGCCATGTGCAACCCGTACCTTCTTCTTGCCGGGATCCTTGCTGCCGGCATGGACGGTATCCGGAGGGGGATACTGCCCCCGGAATCCACCGGCGGAAATGGTTATGATCACCCACGATCTCAAAACGAAGGAGCGTGTACGGACGTGCTTCCTGGCGATCTTGAGGAAGCCCAGGAATGCCTCCTTGCCGATCGCCTGCTCTGTGATACCCTCGGTGTTCAGGTGGTGGAAGGACTCACCCGAATTGCCGCAATGGAGTGCGAAGCGTTCCGGACAGCGGTTCACCCCTGGGAATTACGCCGGTATTTCCAGGCAGCGTAAGTATACGCTCCCTTACCATCACGGATAACAAGGGGGATCTTCTTCATGAAAAGAAACCCACCCCCGACCAACAGGGATGTCGGGGATGGACGTTCCTTCCGTCACAACACCCGCCCGGTGCTGAATCCGAACACCTGCCAATACGATTTCGTTCTCCGATTATCCAAATTTCAGTTCATCCTTTGCCAGGTACTCGAGATCGAATTTATAGAAATGCGTGAACTTGCAGTTCCGGCACCGGACCGTGAGATGGCGCGAGCTCACGATGAGATCGTGAGGTCCGGTCGTGTGACAGTTCCGGCAGGTTGCCTCCTCAACAAGTTCCCATACCGGATATTTACCGATCTTTGTTAAGAGGCCGGCGGCATCAACATCCTCGCTCCGCGGTACAAAAACCCGGGTTGCACCGCAGTTCTCGCACGCCACCTGCGCCTGGTTGGGTACGGCTTTGATGATCTGGTCGGCGTTCTGTTTGCAGTGGTAGCAGTCAGTACGGTATCGGGTAAAGATGAACCGGTCGCTCATGGGAGAATAGTGGATACGTTTTGGTTCATTAACCTGTTGCCGCCCGGAAAAGCCGGCTCATTAAAAAAACGCCGGCGGCTCCGCAATACCGGGGGATCGATTCAGATTGCATCGGGAACTGTTGTGGTAATGGATGAAAAATGCCATTATCGCTTGTTTTTCTCAACCAGACACGATTCTGAAGCCCGGACGAAAATTTACGGGCAATACATTAAGTAAAATTAATAATACGGCGAAATCAATTTACTGACCATGAAGAGATTCTTCGGATTGTGCATCCTTGTCATCCTGCTGGTTGCAGCAAGCGGCTGTACCCAGCCGGCAGCAACAACGGTTCCGACTCCTGAACCCACTCCTGAACCCACAATGCCACCGGCTACCGCCGTTGAGACTCAACTCCCCGTTTCCACTCCGGAACCGACAGAAGTGATCGAAGAGGTTACGACCATAGTCACCCCGACGGCAACACCCAGGCCTGAACTGACCCACTCAAAGACCACCGTTGTTTACATCAGGAACAACACGTTCGTGCCGCGGGAGATGATGGTCCTGCCAGGTACCGGCATCACCTGGGTCAACGAGGACAGGGCAGTCCATAAAGTCCAGACACTCCCTGATATGGGGATCAAGTTCGTCTCCGGGGATATTGTACACGGGGCTTCCTTTGGGTATACGTTCAGCCAGAAAGAGGGTACGTATGGATACATCGACCCCTACACCAATGCCACGGGAATCATTGTTGTCAAGAAAGGTCTGTCAGTTGTTGGGGCACCCTCCCAACAGAAGACCGCAATACCAACAGCAACCATCGCATAACCTTTTTTTCCCTTTTTTTTAAACAAAAAGTATCGCGGTGCGACATCTCCAGCCCGTCGGGCGAATGCGCTTTTCTTACCCGTCCTTCACCTAGTCATTACCGGCACAGAACGATTCGTCTGGTCACAGTTTTCCAGGGGATATTCTTTCAGGGGGGTGCTTTCTTTTCCGTCGAGGATACCCTTTCCGTTCAATTGCCAGAACGAGGTAGCCAGAAGGGGCCTGCGGTGTGGCAGCAGGGAATCTTTTTTTGCCGCAGAAGAAGATGCCAGCCGGCATTATCAATGCAGGACCAGGACAGGAAAAAACAAAAAAGGGATAGCAGGAAAAAATTTGGGCGTTTAGAAGTCGCCCATGCCGGGGGGCATACCGCCCATGCCACCCATTCCGCCCATGCCGCCGGGAGGCATGCCACCGCCTTCGGGCATCGGGCTCTTGGAGGAGGCAATGACATCGTCAATGCGCAGGATCATGATCGCTGCTTCTGCTGCAGAGGAGATGGCCTGGGTCTTGACGCGGAGCGGCTCTACAACGCCGGCTGCCTTCATGTCAACTGCCTTGCCCTCGAACACATTGAGACCGTAGGTCTTCTTGCCCTTCTCGTGAGCTGCGCGGATCTCGACGAGCATATCGATGGGGTCGAGTCCTGCGTTCTCGGCGAGGGTGCGCGGGATGATCTCGAGTGCGGCTGCAAATGCCTCGATGGCGAGCTGGGCCCGGCCACCAACGGTTGCTGCGTACTCGCGGAGACGGAGCGAGAGCTCGGTCTCGGGTGCACCGCCACCGGCAACGACCTTCTTGTCCTCAACAACGACACCGACAACGCGGAGTGCGTCGTGGATAGCGCGCTCGAGCTCGTCGACTACGTGCTCGGTGCCGCCCTTGACAATGATCGAGACTGCCTTGGGGTTCTTGCACTGCTCGACAAAGGTCATCTCTTCGCCGCCGACCTTGCGCTCTTCGACAAGGCCTGCTTTACCGAGTTCTTCCTTGCCGATTGCGTCTATCGAGGAGACGAGGCTTGCGCCGGTAGCCCGGGCGAGTTTCTCCATGTCGCTCTTCTTGACACGGCGGGTTGCAAAGAGTCCTGCCTTTGCCAGGTAGTGCTGGGCGATGTCGTCGATACCCTTCTGGCAGAAGAGAACATTTGCACCGCTCTTGACGATCTTGTCAACAATACTCTTGACCATGCGCTCTTCCTCATCGAGGAATGCCTGGAGCTGGTCGGGGCTGGTGATGTTGATCTCGGCGTCGACTTCGGTCTTCTTGAACTCGACAGCTGCATTCAGGAGAAGGATCTTTGCATTGATGACCTTCCGGGGCATCGTGGGGTGGACACGTTCCTTGTCGATGAGGACGCCCTCAACGATCTCGGAGTCCTCGATCGAGCCACCGGTCTTCTTCTCGACCTTGATGTTCTCGATGTCAACGGTGCCGTCATCGTCAGTGACCATGGTCACTGCCTTGACAACAAGGTCACAGAGCTTGTCCTTGCTGGCCTCTGCACCCTTGCCGGTCATGGCGGTTCCTGCAATGTTTTTCAGGAGCGCCTTGTCGGATACCTTGATGTCAAAGGCGATGTCCTTTAAGAACGCCTGTGCCTTCTCGGCTGCCATGCGGTAGCCGTGGGCAATAACGGTCGGGTGGACATCCTGCTCGAGGAGATCCTCTGCCTTCTTTAACAGTTCGCCGGCGATGATGACTGCGGTGGTGGTTCCATCCCCGACTTCATCATCCTGGGTCTTTGCAACCTCGACCATCATCTTTGCGGCCGGGTGCTCGATGTCCATCTCCTTTAAGATGGTCACACCGTCGTTCGTGATCACTACGTCGCCGATGGTGTCGACGAGCATCTTGTCCATTCCCTTGGGACCGAGCGTGGTCCTGACTGCACTTGCCACTGCCTTTGCGGCGGTGATGTTCATACCCTGGGCGTCGCGGCCGCGGGTACGGGTGCTGCCTTCCTTAAGAATAAGTATCTGCTGTCCTCCAAGTTGCTGTGACATAAAAATCACCACTTTTAGCACTAAAATTGGTCTGCGGTTCTATATAAACGTTATTGAAACGCATCACTCGCCCAGCAGGTCGAGCAGCTCGAAGCCGTCCTCGATCCGGTGCAGGCGCTTCTCACCGATCACGAGTGTCTTTCCGATCTTCTTCTCTTTTGTGGAGTCGGTGAGCACGCACATCGCGTGCTTATTTGCGATCTGCGAGAGGTTGCCAATCAGGGCTGCACGCTTCACGACTTTCTGGGTTGGGCCATACCCGGTGAGGATGGTGTGCTTGTCGAAGGTGAGGAGAGCCTGGAACGGCGCACCGTGAAGCGTATGGAGGTGGACCCCGATCTTTTCCAAAAACTCCATGGGGCTCTGCGGGTGAACCCCGGTCTTCTTCATCTCGCCATCCATTGCTTTTGGTGGCTCGTGCCGGATGATGTCGATGGACTCGACCACCCCGGTATCGAAGAACTCCTCGATCCGGATCGCAACATCAAGCGTGGTACCCATCCCGCTCTCGTACTTGCTGATGGTCCGGCGCGAGACGCCCAGAACGGTACCGAGATCGCCAAGGGACATGTTCCGTTTCTCGCGGAGATCTTTGAGCATGTCGCCGTTGATATTGACATAGAG
>DUHF01000299.1 GCA_013331015.1 Methanoregula sp. | reverse complement strand
TATTGTATAAATAAGGGCATGATTTGAAATTTTTCACGCCAATTCCCCATGGATTCGTATTCCGGATGGTCTTGGCAGGATCGGTTGGGAAACGGCTCTTCGTGGATCCGTGCCGGTGATACCCATGAGATGAGATCAGCGATGGCATTACCGGGTCTCTCTCCTCATTTTAAAGCACGACGCCAACCGGCACCGAATCTCCAGCAGCTGTGGATTGGAAAGAAGGCCGAAGGAAAAAAGAAAAGCGAGAACCGGAGATCATTTCACTCCCCGGGAACTGCGGCAAGCCGGCCAGTTTATGGCAGTTGCCTGAATTACGAGATCAGCTTATGCAAACGATGGCCTGAGAAATTCGGGGCCTGAAAAATGTCCAATAAAAAAAAGCAGCGGGTAGTCCGGCTTCCACTACTCACAGTAGGGATCATTTTCCCATTCCTCGATGATCTTCTTGGGCAGCCGGCCACCGCGGTGGTGCCGGTTCTGCGGGGATGAGCGGTCGCGTTCGGTCTCTTCCTCGTCATTATCTGCATTGGCATCTTTCTGCCGGGCCGGCTGCTGCTGCGGGGGCCGGGCTGGCTGTGGATCACGCCGCGGGGGGTCCCTCCTGCCGGTATGATGACGGGGGCGGTTACGGTCGCGCCGGTCATTCCGGCGCTGCCCCGGGTTCTGCTCCTGCGGGCTCTTCTGTCCCTCTTTAGCGGGGGGGGAGGTTGGGGTGGACGGATCATCCTGTGCCGGCTGCTTCTGGTTATCTTCTGCCATGACTGTCTGTCTGATCAATCGGGGCGGAGGATAGAAATAAGTTGGCATGGGCCCCCCACCCCGTCGGAAAATGCCCGGATGAACTCACGGGAAATGAATACTCTTATACATCAACGTCCAAACCTGTAGCAATCAACAGAATGCCGGTGCCAGAATGTCCAATGTCACAACCCTTCTCGATGCAAAGAGTGTTCCCGAAGCAAAAGCTGCCCTTGTCTGCCCCACGCGGAACGAGACGTACAGCTACAAACGCCTGCGGGACGAGATGAACCGGGTCGGGCTGGGCTTGAAGAACCTTGGCGTCAAATGCGGTGACCGGGTCTGTATCTACCTTGACAGTTCCCCGGAATACCTCATCAGTTATTTTGCCCTGTGGCGGATCGGTGCTGTTGCGGTGCCGACCAACATCGTGTACCGCGGCGCCGAGCTGCTCCACGTCATTCATGATGCCGGGGCAACCGCCATCATCACGGATAAGCAGGGGGTTGAGGTCATTGCCGGGATCCATAGCGAGATCCATGGCGTCTCTCAGATCATCTGCGTCACCGGGTCGTGCGAGGGATCGGTAACGTGGAGTTCGTTCCCCCCGGCACCAGAGCCGATGCGTGCGGAGAACTGCGATGTCAACGATCTCTGCCATATCCAGTACACGGCCGGAACCACCGGAAAGCCCAAAGGGGCGATGCTCACCCACGGCAACTGGATGACCGCTCTCGATACCGAACGCGATGCCCTCCGCACCCGTCCTGATGATGTCTATCTGGGTATCTACCCCATGGGTCATGTCGGGCTCTCGTGGGGACTCTCAGTTATCCGGGCCGGGGGAACATATGTCATGATGGAGCGTTTCGAGCTGGAACGGTATCTTGAACTTGCCGCCCGGTATAACGTGACGATCCTTGCCGGTATGCCGCCGGTCATCCACTCCCTCAACCATGCCCCGCCCGGTACGGAGAAGCAGCTTGCTACCGTGCGGGTGATCATATCGGGAGGCGGGCAGCTCCTGCCGGTTGTCTGGGAGGCATTCGACCAGCGCTACCATATTCCGGTTGCCAACTCGTACGGGCTCTCCGAGACGATTGTTATCGGCTCGGGTACGACCACGCTCCCCGGTTACCCGCACCTGACCAAAGGGTACCAGAGCGTTGGCGTGGCCGTCGGATACACGGAGATGAAGATCGTGGATGCCGCAGACCCGGCAAAGGAGATGCCAACAGGAGAACCCGGGGAGATTGCCCTCCGGGGCCCGGCGGTTGCCAAGGGGTACTGGAACCTGCCCAAAGCAACAGGCGAGGTCTTCCGGCCGGACGGCTGGTTCCTCACCGGTGACATCGGGATTCTGGATGCGGACGGGATCCTCTGCATCACCGACCGGAAAAAGGACATGATCATCATGTCCGGATGGAAGATCTACCCGACAGAGGTCGAGAACCTCCTCATCCAGCACCCGGCGATCGCCGATGTCGCGGTTTTCGGGGTACCTGATGAGCGTAAGGGAGAGTTCCCGGTTGCCGCGGTTGTCATAAAAGAGGGGGCAATGCTCAAAGAGGACGAATTTG
Organism: Methanoregula sp.; assembly: GCA_013331015.1. Lineage (GTDB taxonomy): Archaea > Halobacteriota > Methanomicrobia > Methanomicrobiales > Methanospirillaceae > Methanoregula > Methanoregula sp11803u. The sequence continues at coordinate 336 of DUHF01000299.1, read as the reverse complement.
CGGCGTGGTGCCGGGACCGCATGGCCGGGTACAAGATCCCGCGAAAGATGATCGTGACCGACTCGCTGCCCCGGGTCCATGGCTGGAAACTGCTCAGGCGCGATCTCCGGGAAAAATTCGGCGGATCGGCCTCATAATCCAATTTGGCGGGATATTCTGCGACAAAACCGCTAAATTGCCCGGAAACCTTTTATCCCTCTGCAAAATAATATGGCAATGACACAAACTCATGGCTGATGCACGGAGTTTCATCCAGGACATCCCGATCAGCGGGAAGACGAAGAAGCGGACCACGGGGATTGTTGGTCTCAACCTGTTACTGGATGGCGGGTTCCC